>CAZQJU010000051.1:0-26201 GCA_964593185.1 uncultured Roseivirgaceae bacterium | reverse complement strand
GAACATGATGCTTGTGGGATCGGTTTCATAGCAAATACCAACGGAAAAAGAAATCATGATACAGTCTCCGATGCAATCCAAATGTTGGAAAACATGGAGCATCGAGGGGGCGTTGGAGCTGAGCCAGAGACGGGCGATGGTGCCGGTATAATGACAGAGATTCCCTTTGATTTTTTCGATCAGGAACTAAGTGAATTTCGTGCTGAGCTTACGCCCAGATCCTATGGCGTTGGCATGATCTTCTTTCCCAAGCCTCAATGGGAAGAAAGCCTCGCAGCCTTCAATGAAATTGCAAATGCACTAAACTTCGAGATTTTCACCACCAGAGAAGTGCCAGTTGACAGCCTTTTCGTTGGTCCTACTGCAAGAGAAAACGAGCCACACGTAATGCAAGTTTTTCTTAAGTACGGAGAATTGGCGGAAAAAGAACTGGAGAGGAAACTATATGTCCTTAACAAATATGCCTCCCATCAACTTTCTTCAAAATTTGATGAATTCTACATTGCCTCTTTGTCTTGTTACAAGATCGTATACAAAGGACAGCTAAGAACGGACCAGCTCCGAGAATACTATTTGGATCTTCAACATGAGCAATTTAAGTCTGCCTTTGCCATCATTCATTCCAGATTCTCAACCAATACATTTCCGAAATGGAGTCTTGCTCAACCATTCAGGTATTTGGCTCACAATGGGGAAATCAACACTATACGGGGAAATGTGAACAAGATGAAAAGCAAGGAAATGTTGCTGGAAACAACGTTGTTCACAAAGGATGAAATAGATAAGCTTCTGCCCGTTTGTGATCCCACTTTTTCTGACTCTGCCAATTTGGACGAGCTTGTGGAATTACTGGTAATGGGAGGAAGATCACTTCCTCATGCCATGATGATGTTGGTGCCGGAAACCTGGCAATACAACAGGAGTATGGACGACAAGACCAAAGCGTTCTATAAATACAATGCTTCTATTATGGAGCCATGGGACGGCCCGGCCGCACTATGTTTTACAGACGGCGAAGTAATCGGCGCTACACTGGATCGCAATGGCTTACGACCTTGCCGCTATACGATCACCTACGACGACCGCCTGATCGTAGCAAGTGAAACTGGTGCCATACCTGTCGACCAAAAAATCATCAAGGAAAAAGGAAGGCTACAGCCAGGTAAAATGATTCTGGCAGATCTGGAGAACGGAATTATAAAATTTGATCAGCAGCTGAAGTCTGAAGTTGCTGAATCTAAACCATACCGAGATTGGGTCAATAAGCACCGAATTAAGCTCCGGTTTCTCCCTGGGCCTTTCAGTGATCCGCAGTATCTAAGTGAGGAGGAGATTAAGAAGTTTCAACTTGCAAATGGTTGGACCAGAGAGGCCATCGACAAAATTTTGCTTCCCATGAGCCAAGAAGGCAAAGAACCGATTGGATCGATGGGACTTGAAGTACCAATTGCAGCGCTCAGTGAGTTTCCTCAACATCCGTCCAATTACTTCAAGCAGTTTTTTGCTCAGGTGAGCAACCCTCCGATTGATCCGATAAGAGAACGCCTGGTGATGTCGTTGTTCACGCGATTAGGAGAAGGTTTTAACATCTTGTCAGAGGAACCCTCTCACTGCCACCAAGTGCACATTACCCGGCCAATTTTGAGGCCGCCAACCTATCAAAAAGTTTTGGAACTTGGGAATCAGGGTTTTGACCATGCGATCGTTGATGCCACCTTTTCTACCAAGGAAACCCTTGAAAAAGGCATTGACACCCTCTGTAAGGCGGCTGAAAAGGCAACCAAAGCTGGGATAAAGATTTTGATCATCTCGGATCAAAATATGGGGCCAAAAAGACTGCCTATCCCTTCGCTATTGGCTACGGGAGCAATCCATCATTACTTGATAGAGAAAAAGCTTCGTTCTAAGACAAGTTTTGTAGTTCATGCTGCAGACGTTGTGGAAGTCCATCACTTTGCCACGCTTATTGGCTATGGAGCAAGTGCCATCATGCCTTACCTTGCCTTCGGACAGATGAAAGCCTATGCTGACAAAGAAGGTCTGGACTTTGATGATCTTTCTGATAATTATGCACAGGCAGTTGGCAAGGGGTTATTAAAGATCATGTCGAAAATGGGCATATCCACCTTGCAATCGTACCAGGCAGCCCAAATATTTGAGATCATTGGATTAGATGAATCTGTGGTCGAAAAGTGCTTCAAGGGAACCATATCGCGAATCAGCGGTAATTCATTTCAGCATTTTGAAGAAGGCATCCGGTACAATCATTCGCTTGCCTATGAGCAAGAAGGACATATCCCGCACGGTGGTGTTTATGCGTGGAGACGAGAAGGGGAAAAACATCTTATCGATCCTGAAGCCGTTCATATGCTTCAAAAAGCTACCAAGCTCAATGATTATGAACTGTTCAAGAAGTACAGCGAGCGCATTAACAATCCATCATCGCCCTTTTACATTCGCCATTTACTGGAATTCAAGAAGGGAAATCCTATTTCCATTGATGCGGTAGAACCTGTTGAGAAAATCCTAAAAAGATTCGCCACAGGAGCGATGTCCTTTGGCTCTATCTCTCACGAAGCTCATAGCACCTTAGCCATCGCCATGAACCGAATTGGAGGTAAGAGCAATAGTGGAGAAGGAGGAGAAGACGCTTCACGCTATAAGCTAAAAGACAATGGAGACTCTGAGCGCTCCCGAATAAAGCAGGTAGCATCTGGAAGATTCGGTGTCACCTCGCACTACCTTAATAATGCAGACGAGATTCAGATCAAAATCGCACAAGGGGCAAAACCAGGAGAAGGAGGCCAATTACCCGGACATAAGGTGGATCAGTGGATTGCAAAAGTTCGAATGTCCACACCTGGAGTGGATTTAATATCCCCTCCTCCTCACCATGACATTTACTCAATTGAAGACTTAGCGCAACTGATATACGACCTTAAAAATGCTAACCCGGACGCCAGAATAAATGTGAAGTTGGTTTCGCAAGCAGGCGTGGGCACCATTGCAGCTGGTGTTGCCAAAGGATTCGCTGACGCCATTCTTGTCTCCGGTGCGGACGGTGGAACTGGAGCCTCACCATTAAGCTCTATTAGACATGCTGGGCTCCCTTGGGAAATGGGACTTTCCGAAGCACAACAAACATTGGTCAAAAATCGACTAAGAAGCCGAGTTGTTCTGCAATCTGATGGTAAAATGATGACAGGTCGGGACATTGCCATTGCAACGCTATTAGGCGCTGAAGAGTGGGGTGTTTCCACCGCTGCGCTAATCGCAGAGGGATGCATCATGATGCGAAAATGCCATTTGAATACCTGTCCTGTCGGTATTGCAACGCAAAAAGAAGAACTCCGAAAGCTATTCAGTGCGGATCCGGAACATGTGATCAACATGTTTACCTTCATGGTACAAGAACTACGGGAAATCATGGCAGAACTTGGATTTCGAACCATCAACGAAATGGTGGGCCAAAGTCATCTCCTTCAGCAAACAAAGAAAATTGATCCAAAGGGACTAAATTTTTCTAATGTTGTTGCCTTTGATGACACAAAGGACACACGTTACAATTCAAGAAAGCAGCAAGCATTGCTTGATGAAGTACTTGACTACAAAATATGGGATGACCTACAAGAAGAATTGGCAAAAGGCTTTGTAGCGTCATACGATTACCCAATTCAAAATACCGATCGGTCAACAGGCGCAATTTTGTCCAGTATTATTTCAAAACAGTATGGAGCTGACGGACTTCCGGGTAACTTGATAAAGACGAAGTTTATGGGGTCTGCTGGTCAGAGCTTTGGAGCATTCCTTGCAAAGGGTGTAAAATTCACGCTGGAAGGCGACGCAAACGATTATGTTGGGAAAGGACTCTCTGGCGGAAGGGTGATCATCCACCCCAAACGCAATGTTCGTTTCCATGCTCGAGAAAATACGATCATCGGCAACGTAGCCCTATATGGGGCAACCAGTGGCGAATGCTACATTAATGGTATAGCAGGAGAACGATTTGCCGTACGAAACTCAGGTGCAGTTACGGTGGTAGAAGGTGTGGGCGATCACGGCTGTGAATATATGACCGGGGGAACGGTCCTGATACTTGGTGATATTGGAAAGAACTTTGCAGCAGGAATGAGCGGCGGAATTGCTTATGTCCTCGACATGAATGGACACCTTAGAGACAATTGCAACATGGAGATGGTCGTATTTGACTCTTTAGACAAGGATGATATTTTGAAAATACGCACTTTAATCGTCAATCACTTGCGACATACATCAAGCAGTTTAGCACAAGAGATTCTCCTGGACTGGGAGCGGCATTTAAACTACATGGTGAAAGTGATTCCGGTCAAGTACAAAAGTATTCTGGATGAGGCCAAGTCCAAGATACCAATGACGCCTATTTACTAAAAGACATTTCAATTATGGGTAAACCAACAGGATTTTTAGAATATACGAGGGAGCTTCCAACACGAGAAGATCCATCATCACGCATCAGTAAGTACGAAGAGTTTGATCTTCCTTTTCCAGAAGAAAAAACGAATGAACAAGCTGCCAGGTGCATGGACTGTGGCGTTCCATTTTGTCACTCCGGATGTCCACTGGGAAACAAAATTCCAGACTTCAATGATGCCGTCTATCGAGGGGAGTGGGCCGAAGCCTGGGATATCCTCAAATCCACCAACAATTTTCCGGAGTTTACCGGAAGAATTTGTCCCGCACCTTGCGAAGGTTCCTGCGTCTTGGGAATTAATCAGCCCGCGGTGGCTATTGAGCACATTGAAAAATCCATCGCCGAGAAAGCATTTGACTTGGGGCTGGAGAAGGTTCGAAAACCTAAGAAAGCCACACGTAAAAAAGTTGCTATTGTAGGGTCCGGGCCTGCAGGACTAGCAGCTGCAGATGAACTTAACCAGTCGGGGCACACGGTAACCGTATTTGAGCGTGATGAAGAGGTGGGAGGTCTACTTCGGTTTGGAATTCCTGACTTTAAGCTTGAAAAAGAAGTGGTCAGACGCAGAGTGAAGCTACTGGAGCAAGAGGGAATCATATTCAAATGCAACACCAATGTGGGAGAAGACATTACCGCCAGCCAACTCAATAAGCAATTTGATGCTATCGTTCTCTGTGGTGGCAGTACTATCCCAAGAGATCTGGAGATTGAGGGTCGAGACCTGGAAGGGGTCCATTTCGCTATGGAGTTCCTAACACAGCAAAACCGCGAAGTTGCAGGAACCGTCAAGAAAAGAGCCATCACAGCGGAAAACAAGGATGTTGTAGTCATTGGAGGTGGAGATACCGGATCGGATTGTGTTGGCACAAGCAACAGGCACGGTGCTAAATCGATCACTCAAATCGAAATCATGGACAAACCCCCTTTGGAAAGGGCAGAAGGAAACCCATGGCCGGAATGGCCACTAATCTTACGCACCTCTTCGTCTCATGAAGAGGGGGCTGATCGACAATGGGCCATACTGACCAAGGAGTTCGTTGGAGAGAATGGTAAACTTTCAGGTCTCAAGGTAGTGGACGTGAGCTTTGAAAAAGGAAAATTAAAAGAACGACCTAAATCAGAACGGATCATTCCTGCACAGCTAGCATTGATCGCTGCTGGATTTCTTCACCCGCAAAAGGAAGGTTTACTGGAACAATTAGAGCTAAATCTTGATAGTAGAGGAAATGTGGAAACAGAAAATTTCAAATCCTCCGCTAGCAAAGTCTTCGCCGCAGGTGACATGCGAAGAGGACAGTCACTCGTGGTATGGGCCATTGCAGAGGGAAGAAAAGCAGCAAAGGCAGTCGATGCATTTTTGCTTCAATAGGTTAACTTGAGGGAATGAAGGAACTCTTTTCATTTCTTGCAGTACTAGAAGAAAACAACAACAGAGAGTGGTTTACTGCCAATAAACCAAGGTACTCCGAAGTTGAGTCCCAATTCAAGGACTTGGTGGAAGAAGTTCAGCATGGACTAAGCTCGATCGATAACATTGCTTTAAATGCTACCAAGATTTTCCGCATTTACCGCGATGTTCGATTCTCTGAGAACAAGACACCATACCACCTTCATCGGAGTGCAAGTTTCAAACGAGCGACCGAACAATTACGTGGGGGGTATTATCTACGCATACAACGGGGAGCTTCTGCCATCGTTGGCGGATTTTTCGGACCTGAATCTGCCGACATGTTGCACATCCGAAAACAGATCCAACAAGAACCTGAAGCCTTAAGAGCCATCATCGCATCAGACGATATTCAAAATTACTTTGGTGGACTAAGTGGGGAGCAGGTAAAAAGTGCTCCTCGTGGTTTCAGCAAAGAAGATCCTGCCATTGATTTACTGAAATACAAACAGCTACTACTACGAAAAGACTTTAGCGATAAAGAAGTGCAATCTGCTGACTTTAGCAGCCAGATCATTGACGGATTCGGTAGAATGCGACCTTTTCTTGACTACATGAGCGAGATTCTTACCACTGATTTGAATGGAGAGCCGCTACACTATCCATTTACTAATGTTTGACCTTTAACTAACGTGTTATAGTCAGAGTTCCGTTGCTTTACTTTCGATAGTCCAGTGGAGGGTCACGATCCCCAATCAATGCTTCGTACTTGAAGTTTTCTCCTTTCTGTTTTGCCAACTCTAGCTTTGCTTGTTCCGCAATATTGGGATTCATGTAAATATCAACCGCAGTGTAGGCAATTGTTTTAGCCGCTACAATCATTCCTTTAAAGCCGATGTCTGTTCCTCCAGCAGCAACTGCCTGCCATGTATGTGCTGACGTGCCGGGAACCCACGTGGCAGCACTCATCCCTGCGGTGGCTACTGCCCAACTTACGTCGCCAACATCCGTGGAGCCTGCGGATCTTTGAGGAAGATTAGAATAGGGCTGAACCTCAGCTGCACTTTCCAGACTGTAATCACCTTTATACGTTGCAAGAATCTCCTTCCCAAAGGAAAGGTCTTGGGCCGAATATTCGACACCTCCTACCATTTTGAGATTACTATGCATCACCTTAGACAATGTTTCGTTTGGCAATAGGTTGTATAAACCATGAATTACCTCGTACTGCATTTTAGTGCCGGTGCCTAGAGCTGCACCTTCAGCGCACTGGACGACTCGACTGAAAATCTCTTTCACATTGTTCACATCTGGGTTTCTCGTGTAATAGAAAACCTCAGCAAATGCTGGAACAACGTTCGGAGCCTCCCCCCCTCTGGTAATGACATAGTGAATTCGTGTTTCCTGAGGTACATGTTCCCGAAGCAGGTTCACCATGTGATTCATTGCCTCTACTCCATCCAAGGCAGAACGTCCTCGCTCTGGCGAAGCAGCCGCATGAGAAGCTTCACCGTAAAATCTAAATTTCGCCGATTTGTTAGCTAGTGATGAGCCCGGGTTCGCGGCATTTTGACTACCTGGATGCCAATGAAGGGCCACATCTACGTCATCAAAGAGTCCTGCTCGAACCATATACACTTTGCCTGCACCTCCCTCCTCTGCCGGTGTTCCATATACTCGGATAGTCCCGTTCATCTTATTCTTCACCAGCCAGTTTTTTACTTCAATACCGGCAGCAGTCGATGCGGTGCCGAATAGATGATGGCCACAGGCATGACCTGAGCCGCCTTCAATAACAGGCTCCTTAGTAGGTATTGCCTTTTGTGAAATCCCTGGGAGGGCATCAAATTCTGCAAGAACGGCAATCACCGGAGAACCCGATCCATATTCTGCAATAAACGAAGTAGGAATTCCCGCCAATCCTCTTTGAAGGGTAAAACCTTCCTCTTCAAGGGTTTGAGCCAATAGATTGGAACTGTTTATTTCCTGATAGCCTAGTTCGGCCCAATCCCAAATTTGCTTGGCAATGTCCGCATACCTATCCTTTTCACGATCCAAATTTTTTCCGATGGCGTTTTTGTCTTGGCTGTAGACGACAGTACTGATTAAACAGATGAGAAGGTATAGGTATTTCATGTTAGCACTATTTAGCATCTAAAATACTAAAATGACGGCTTACCTTACTCCCTTCAAGGCCATTACCTCCTTAGGATTTAAGTGTCTGAACTTTCCTCTGGGGAGGTTCTTTTTCGTCAGGTTAGCGAACATCACCCGGTCCAGCTTTTTCACTTTGTAGCCAAGATACTGGAATATGCGCCTAACGATGCGGTTTCTGCCCACATGTATTTCAATTCCAACTTGACGAGCATCATCTCCAAGGACTGCCATTTCATCAACAGGAGCAATGCCGTCATCAAGCTGAACTCCCTCCAGTATTTTATCAAAGTCCGTCTTGGTTAAGGGTTTATCCAGCTCCACCTGATAGATTTTTCGAATCTTGTGAGAAGGATGGGTCAATTTTTTTGCCATGTCGCCATCATTGGTAAACAGCAACAGACCCGTGGTTTCTCTATCCAACCTTCCCACCGGATAGATCCGCTCGTCGCAGGCTTTTCCAACCAATTCCATCACCGTGTGCTTGGCATGTGGATCCTTAACCGTGGTCACAAATCCTTTAGGCTTGTTTAAGAGAACATATTGATGGGTTTCAGATTTAAGTTGCTTCCCTTTGTAGACAACCTTGTCTGACTTCTTCACTTTGTAGCCCATCTCAGTGACGACCTTACCATTCACTTTGATCTTGCCGTCTACGATTAGGTTATCAGCCTCACGGCGAGAACAAACCCCCGCATTAGCAATGAATCTATTGAGGCGTATCTCCGAAGGCTTCTTTTCTTCTTTTCGGTTGGGTCTTTTCATTCCTTTTCCTCCCCGATGCTATTTTCTTCGGTAGAAAAGTCTTTGGGGGTTGGAAGTTCTTTCAGGTCATTGATGCCGAAGTAGTCCATAAACCTAGGACTGGTACCGTATAAAATTGGACGTCCCACACCTTCAGATTTACCTTTAATTTCCACCAACTCTTTCTCGAGCAGCTTTTGA
The DNA here is from genome assembly GCA_964593185.1 of uncultured Roseivirgaceae bacterium. Taxonomy (GTDB): domain Bacteria; phylum Bacteroidota; class Bacteroidia; order Cytophagales; family Cyclobacteriaceae; genus Ekhidna. The sequence continues at coordinate 17,265 of CAZQJU010000051.1, read as the reverse complement.
ATAGCGTAGTCACAATTGACCCCCCGAATCTGTTCCGCTTCGCTCTTGGTAATGGGTTGCTTGTAAGCAATAATGGATAACGTTTCAAGTGCCGAATTCGAAAGCCTCTTCTTGGACTGCTGTTTAAGCAAAATTCCAATACTCGCCTGGTAGGCTGGTTTGGTTAAAAATTGATAGCCGCCACCAGACTTAACCAGCTCCATCGAAAAATCATCGGTTTTAAACTTTTCCTGAATGGTAGTCAATCCATTTGTTACATCTTCGACTGGAACGTCAGCATCGAACATTTCCTTCAGACACTCTTGCAGCTCATTCTCAGAGATGGGTTTGGGTGCGCAAAACACCAATGCCTCGATATGATTTGCCAGATAATCCAACTTAGGACCGATTCATCTTAGCGTCAATGCTCTGTGTCGTGTGAGGAACTGCTCTCAAGCGTTCTTTAGAAATGAGCTTCCCCGTGTCAACGCAGATACCGTAGGTTCCATTTTTGATTCGGATGAGCGCATTCTCAAGGTTATTGATGAATTTTTGTTGTCGGCCGGCCAACTGACTGAGCTGCTCTTTCTCGGCGGTATCCGCTCCATCCTCAAGCGTTTTCACCGAAGAAAAATTATCTCCAGTATCATCAGATTCTCGTGTAAGTGAGGCTTTCAGGCTGTTTAGTTCCTGCCTCGCCTTATCCAACTTTTGATTGATCAACTCCTCAAACTCCTTCAACTCTTCATCGGAATATCTGGTCTTTTCGCTCATGACAATAGGGTTTAGTCCAACATCAGAAAGTCTTGCGAAAATACTCAGATGAGAGGAGAATTGTAAATGCGAGCAGTAAACTGATTAAAAATCCCTACCGACCACCACCGTATTTTTGAAGACTTCAGAGTACCCATTTTGGTCATAGACTTCGAATAGCACAACATAATATCCCAATCTGGCCATCGAACCTGCATTCGTTTCTCCATCCCATCGCAGGAATCCAGTTCTTGCAAGGAGCTCACCTTGGGCAAGGTTTCGAATTAGTCTCCCATTCTGATCATAGATATTTACATTTCCAAACTGACCCGGGCTCTCGAATTGATAGTTTATTGTCGTAAAGTTTCTCCCAAAACCTGCGTCACCAGGGACAAAAGCCTTTGGATCAATCTGGATGGTGGACTTAGCGAGCTCAACGATCCTGGACTGAGAGTTTGTATACCCCGGAGTAGCAAAACCAACCGTACTGGATGCAGAGCTCCAATTACTTGGCAGGTTTGATGGATTGGAAAATGAAATGCGTTCAAGGGAAACGCCATCGACGCTCTCAAGCAAACGATAATGGTACGCTTGGTCGTAATGGAACCGCTCCATGACCTCATCAAAAGGATTTAATAGCATCACTGTGCCGGTATCGTTGGCATAGCTTGGGAGCGACGTTATTTCCACAATTTGTGACAATTCCCCTTTTGGATAATTTGCCAATAACACATCAGCATCCTCTGTAAAGGCAAGATAGGAACGAGGATTCATCACGAATTCATCTTCTGAAATGATACCAAGATCACTTACGCCATCGCTTGTCAGTCTTGCCATGTACCAGTCCTTGAGACTAATGTAGTTATCGGAATCATTGAAAATCTCTACGAAGTCCACACCGTTACTCCTGGGATTGAACAGCACTTCACTCAATTTTATCTCACCTGGTTGAGCAAAAAGCGGTAACACAACTGTTAAATCTGTCGATCTAACCTCATTACCTGAACAATCAAAAACTGCCGCTACGTCCACAGCGTAGGGCAGATTGGGTGCAAGACCTTCTTCAAGCACTACCCAAAACGAAGATGGTGCTTTCGCATCCACATAAAGTTCCTTGACCTCCAAAATGGGATCAAAAACGAGTCGAGCAAGGTGTATTGTGGAGATATCCACTTTCTCATGAAAATCAAATTTGATGGTATCAGAAGCAATGGCCGTTATTTTCACTACTTCAGGACCAAAATTGTCCGGGATAACCTCCTCCACAGAATTGGGTTCACCCGGCGTTCCTCCACGTGAATCTTCAGAGCTTCGCCAATTGGCGGGAGACTGGAGGCAAGGATTGGTCACATCGACCATCTCCAAAGAATACCCACCGTCCAACTTTTCTGCATCATGCCAACTGGGATCATATGCCACAGAATAGATAGGGTTTTCTTCGAGTGAGAGGATCAATAATTCCCCTGAATTGCTTAGCGAAGGAAAACTGCTCAAGTTTATGGATCCGCCCGTAAACTCTGACGCAGCTGCCACGCTAGTCACGGTGTAATACGCTCCGGGAAGTAAATTCACTACCGGAAATGCTACTGTGCTTGTTGCATCAGATAGTGTCAATCCTGCTGTTGTAACAATGTCCTCTGATGTATTGAGTACTTCCAAATATTCTCTTTCAGGCAAACCAACGGCTGGTTCTGGATCGAAGAATACCTCAGTGATGATCAACTCATTAAATGTGGGATTTCTACCGAAGGCAAAGGAAACGGAGGTTGGTTCAATGGTATTACCTGAGCAGTCGGCAACACCTGAAATGACCACGTCATACAATTTACCTAGTACAATTTCCTCCTCAAATTTCACCGTCACTTCCAATGGAAATTCACTTGGAACAATAATGCTATCTACGGTTAATGCATCATTTTGGTAGTTAGCAGGGTTGATCAGGCTAGCGGGGTCCATGACTTCCGAAAAGTTGATCATGAGCGCATCATCATAGCCATAGGAGCTGATCGTTGGCGGCCTTGTATCTGGGGTGCTATCGAAGTTTGAATTCCTTTTGCCAGGCGTGAAGCCTGCTGGATCAAGTGAATAGTCATAGGAACTAAATGAGATACATTGGTGATCCGGGTTAATGAGTTCCAATGATCTCCCTTCCTCAGTGATAGTTCCGTAGGACAAATAGGTAATTTCCTCTCCTACGCTGTCACTTAGTGCTATCAAGTCATCATTATTGTTCAATGTAAGTCTTGGCACTGAAATTACTGAACCATAGCTTGAGTAGTCTGTTGTTGAGTTTTCACCATGGATTACGAGGTATGCATCCGGTTCAAGAACGAATGAAGCTTGAAGTGTGGAACTAGAAGATTTATCGGAGATTGTCCACCCCTCTACCGAAAGAAACTTTTCAGATCTATTGTAAAGCTCTACAAAGTCGTCATTATCCTCAATTGGGTTAGCCAAAAACTCGTTGATCACGATATCGCCAGGAAGTACCTTTTCCGTTTGATAATATAAAAAAACCAGCGTCTCCGTTGACATTGTATTTCCAAACAAATCCTCAATGTTCTGAATCGTAAGCTCATTGGGTCTATTTGGCACTAGATTGCTGCATGTTAGACTCAGTACAGTTTCATCATCATTTAAAGATGCCGAGAAGACAATTCCAGTCGTTACCGTAAAATTTGACAACTGTTCCGCAGTAGTGGCCTTGATAGGTTCGTTAAACACCAAGACTAGTGTGCTATCAATTAACTGGAAATCCATAAGTTGGGGTGGAGTCAAGTCTGGCTCATCATTGAAGATGGAATTTTGCTTGCCGGGTGTGACTCCTTCAGGACTAGTACTATTGCCATAGTTTGACTGCAGGAAAAAAGGGATGGTAGGATTGATTTGTTCAATGCTGATCCCATCGTCGGTACGCATGTACCCAACCGAATCAATCAGCCCTTGATTGGAATTTCGCAAGACCACATGGTCGTTTTGGTTGTTAAAATTGTCAATCGAAACCTGGATCTTGTCCGTATCGGTGGAAAATTGACTTGTATCGCTGGAAACTATAACATAAGCTCCAGGCCGAAGGATGTATCCACCAAATGCATCTGGTTGCATGTTATTATCTTCCAATGTCCAGTTTTCTAGGTCAAAAAATTTGTCGGCGGTAGCATTATAGAGTTCAATGAAATCATTGGTGATGGTCTGGTCATCCATTTGATTGGAAAAAATTTCATTGATGACGACCTCTCTAAACTCGGGTGGTGAAGTGACCAAATAGGTAAACCGCCGCGCACTGTTCAGCTCGACTGCATTCCCACTTTCATCCTCCACGTTATTTACTTGTAGAAGGTAAGATGTGCCATTCGTCAATTTTGAGGTGGTCAACTTGACGGTATTTGCTTCCGTAAGCGTAGCCTCAAGAATAGAAATTCCTTGATCTATGTCGTAATTGCCCGGAATCTCCGCACTTAATACATCCAAGCTTTCGCTAAACTCCATTTGCACTTCAGCATCCGATAAGGCCCGTACTGCCGTTAGAACCGGAGGCGTGTCGTCGGAAACTTCCGTTCCAGTAACCACAAAGTCGTCAAAGAAGAAAAGATCATTGCGAGTACGTGAATGCTTGCAAACAACGCCAAAAAAAGCCGACGAGGTATACGTTTCATCGACAAAAGAATCTCCCTCCGATACAAGAGCATTACCTCCATTGGCGTCTGCCATAACCGACCACAAGCCTTCACGATCTCTGGTGACCTTTACACGAACACTGAGCTGGTCTGAAAAGGCCGTAGCCCCCGTAAAGAGCAAGACTGACGAAGCTCCATCCTGACGATACAGCTTAATCTGGTCCGCACCAGACTGCCCTATTTCAACAAAGTATCCTTGAAGTTCTGCTTCCAGGTCTGCATTGTCCGATACTAAATAAACCCTCACCTGGTTGCTTGATGAAGGGGCAAAGCCAAGTTCTACCAAGAAGCTCCAGGATGCCTCCTCAATTGCTTTGCTTGGCGTAGACAAATAAAGTACCGAAGTCTCTTCCGGGCCGTTACTTTTAAGCTTACCATCAACAACTAAGAAATCAGCTTCATCTCCGGTCCATTTTGGGTTCGTTGCAAAGTCCCCATCGGTAAAGTCTTCCACAAATTGGGACCTTACAAGTAAGGAAAGGCAGGATAAGATGATAAAAACAATTCCTCTCATATATAAATACAGTCAGAAACTAAATGTACTAGTTTTGTGCTTGAATTTGAACAGAAAATCATGAAAATTGCAGTTATCGGTGCGAGTGGTCTAGTTGGCCAAAAAATGTTGGAGATTTTAGCGGAGAGAAAGTTCAATGTAACCGAACTTTTACCTGTGGCGTCAGCACGTTCTATTGGAAAAAAAATCTTGTTCAATGGCACTGAATATGCCATCATTTCCATGGAAGATGCCATTGCGGCGAAGCCCGATATCGCACTCTTTTCAGCGGGTGGATCTGTTTCTTTGGAGTTTGCTCCAAAGTTTGCGGAAGTAGGTACCATTGTGATTGACAATTCATCTGCCTGGCGAATGGACCCAAAAAAGAAATTGGTGGTGCCTGAGGTCAATGGGGATGTATTGCGAATAGATGATCGCATTGTTGCCAACCCTAATTGCTCCACCATTCAGATGGTTGTTGCGCTGAAACCCCTACACGATGCTTTTCGAATCAAACGAATTGTCGTGTCCACCTATCAATCTGTCACAGGTTCAGGCAAAGAGGCTGTAGACCAGCTACAGGGTGAGCGAGAGGGCAAAGACATCCAGAAGGTATACCCACATCCAATCGATATGAATGCCTTACCTCACATTGATGTGTTCTTTGAGAACGGATATACCAAAGAGGAGATGAAAATGGTCAAGGAAACCAAGAAGATCTTTGGCGATGACAGCATTGAAGTAACCGCAACATGCGTCCGTATCCCTACGATAGGAGGTCATTCGGAATCTGTAAATGTTGAGTTTGAAAGTGAATTTTCGGTAGATGAGGTAAAACATCTCCTGACCGACGCACCTGGAGTTGTGGTGATAGATAATCCGGAAAGCAACGAGTATCCAATGCCGCTGCAATCCCACGACAAGGACGAAGTTTTTGTAGGAAGGATTCGCAGAGATGAAACTCAACCCAAGACCTTAAACTTGTGGATTGTCTCCGACAACCTTCGGAAAGGTGCTGCAACCAATACCATCCAGATTGCAGAGTACATGACTGAGCATAGCCTTGTCTATTGATTGATCATGAATGATATCGACTTTCTAAAGCAGAAGGAAGTTGTCAGTTTTATTCACGATAATTCAGCAGCTGATGTAAATAAACTGCTGCTTAATCCTCCCAAAAACTTCAAGGATGGGGCTAAGCTTGTAGCAGATCAGATCTTGTCACGCCAAAAGGCGGAAGGTAAACTAGATGATTGGAGGAAAAATCAACACTTGATCTTTCCTCCTCCCATTTCCATAGAGCAGGCTTCATCCTCAGCAACAAGTACCTTTAAGAAGGGCCTGATTGCGGGGAAATTACTGATTGATCTTACCGGCGGAACAGGCATCGACGTTCTTGCGCTAAGCGAGAATTTCAACCAAAGTATTTATGTGGAGCAGAATCAATGGCTTTGTCAACTGTTTGAGCACAACATCCAAGTCTTAGATAAAGAGATTGGCGTTAAGCACCAGACTGCAGATGCATTCATTGACACCTTTGAAGGTAAGGCTACATTCTTCATTGATCCCGCAAGGCGCAACTCGTCTAATAGCAAAGTTTTTAAGCTAGAAGAGTGTACTCCCAATGTCGTCCGGTTAATTCCCAAACTCCGCGACTTCGCAGCAAATCTGTTAATTAAGCTATCTCCATTGCTTGATCTCAGCAGTGCATTGCAGTCAATTCCGAACGTCAAGGATGTCTATGTAGTTTCTGTTAAAAATGACTGCAAGGAGCTTCTATTCCTAGTGGACTTTTCGTTTTCCGGGGAAGCGACCGTACATGCAGTGAATCTTGAAACATCACAACCAACATTTATTTTCAAACAACGTGAAGAGCTTAACACAAGAAGTATGGTACAGGAGGGTGGAAGCTTCCTTTATGAACCTAACGCCTCTATTTTAAAAGCCGGAGCATTCAAATCTGTTGGGAAAAGGTATTCCTTGCAGAAAGTTGCCATCAATACACATCTATACAAATCCTCTAAGCTTCTGACCGACTTTCCTGGTCGAGCTTTTGAGATTATTGATCGTGAAGGAAAGAGGCGTCTGCAGTCCTATGACGGAAAGATCAACGTGATCACTCGAAATTACCCATTGACCACCAATGCGCTAAAAAAGCGATATAAGCTGAAGGACGGTGGAGTGCATTACCTAATTGGATACAGAGACGCCCTGGATAAACCACAACTGGTCATTGCACGACGCCATTCTTAGGCAACAGTACACGAAAGGTGCTGCCCTTTCCTACCGCACTTTCCACCTCAATGGTGCCACCCTGACCTGCGATAAAGTCGTTGCATAATACCAATCCAAGCCCGTTACCCTTTTCACCGTTTGTGCCATCGGTACTGCCGATCTCCATGGAAAACAATCCCTTCAGCGTTTCCTCACTCATGCCAACTCCTTGATCTACTACCTTTATTCCAGCATAATCGTGCTGATCAATTGATTGAACTCCAACATTCGATCCTTTCGGAGAAAATTTGATTGCGTTGATAAGCAGGTTTCGAAACACAATGCGAATGGTTCCAGGTTCCGCAACCATAACGAAGCCTTCCTCCACCTCATTTTGAATCGTAATCTCTTTTTGGCTAAGCCGGTCTGTAAGCTCATCATGAAGCTCGTTAAGGAGTGATTTCACCTCGATGTCGACCTTGTTAAATGACTTCTTCGCGAGATTACCTTCCGCCCATTTTAGCAGACTATCCAGAAGGTCGTTTAACCTGTCTGATTTCTTTCTTATTTCTGGCAGTAAAAAGTCCAACTCCTCCTCGGAGACATGCTTGCTTTCAAGTAAATCAATGATCATCGTGACCGAATTAATTGGGGATTTTATATCATGTGATACAATGGCAAAAAGGCGCGTTTTAAACTCATCAAGTACAGACAACTTTTCGGTCTGTAGCTTCACTTTCTTGTTGCGCTCGTAAATCACCGCGATAAGAACAATACAAATCAATAGCCCACCCACCAGGATTTGAATCGCATTTTGTCTTTGGTCTGCCAAGGCGGTCGTCATTTTGTTTCTTTCATCCAGTATTTTCATTTGGAAGTCCCGTTGCTGGTAAGAAAGAAGTTCGAGTTCATTAATTGCTTGATTCCCCTGAATTGCATTTAAGTTCTCTTCGTGGATCAATTCGTGCTTATAGGCACTAGCAAAGTCTTGCTGCGCTGCAAAGGACTTGGCAAGTGTCTTGTGCGTCAGCGCCAACAACTCTTTCTTTTTGCTTTCCTCCGCTAGTCTGACAGCAAGCTGCGCATGTCCCATGGCTTTATCTGCCTGTCCCCTGATCAATGCAATTTCCCCAAACAACTGATTAATACGAATGATACCTCTTTTACTATCATAGGTTTCTGCATTTCTTAGTGCAAAGGTCAAAATAGAGTCCGCTTCATTGATATCGCCATGGTTGTAGTAGGCTTCTGCAATATTGTAGTAGAATACTGAAAATAGATTTACAAAGCTCGAATCCAGGTACTGCATGGCCTTCTCAAAATGCAACAGGGAAGAATCAAACAAGTTGATTTGTTGATAGGCTCTCCCAACATTGTTATGAATCACAAACCTCCGAAATTCATTGTCAGTCAACTCGTTTTGAAGTGTTTCTTCTTTTTTAAATGAGTTGATCGCATCAAAAAACAGTCCTGCGCTGCCGTACACGTTGCCCAGATTTCCATGATTCTGGGCTAGCAGTCTTTTGAAATTATTGGATTCGCATATTTCTAAGGATGCCAGAAAATAAGAGAGCGCTTCGTTTACATTTCCCAATGACCAATTGGCAGCACCCAGTCTATTCAATGAAACAGCAAGTAGGGAATCTTCTGCCAGGTCTAACCCAATTTGGTTAGCTTCCATGGCGAGCTGATTACTTTGTGTGGGATTGTCGTACAATATGGCATCGCATTCAGCTATCTTTTCAAAGAATAGCTCCCGCTGTCCAAGGTCTTCTTGTGCTACAGTATCTAAATAAGTTAAGATGAACGGTAACGTACAGATTAATCTGAAGAACTTCCTCACATAGGAAATATACATGTAATCGATGAGATCTTCATCTAAAACCTGCCGAACCTAAAACTTAGCATCCCTGAAAATCCACTCAAGTCCTCATCCTTTACGTTTGCAAGTTCAGTTCCTGCAATATGTCGGTACGTAGCACCAGCACCCAATCGGAAGTACTTGGTGATGTTAAACTCAAGCTCAAGTCCCGGTTCCACAATAAAAAAAGTGGAATTCTCAACCGTGAACTCAGAATCAGCCGGGTTATTGACAAAGAAGTCTTCATCTGCGACTTCGAATGCACCTGCTCCAAGTACTATCGGTATACTCAAATGGATCAATTCACGAGGAGCTATTGTCAGGCCAATCAAAACTCCCCCATATCCTCCATGCAAGTTAAGGGGTTTGATTTCTGTCTCACCAGGAACACTCCCCTCGAACTCCACATTTGTAAGGATTCCATATCCAGCAACACCAAAAAGGTATCTTCTATTGATAATAAAACCTCCGTACGCTCCCATCAATAGCGCCCTTTCATTGATAAAGTCTCCGACCTTTATATCCATAGCTCCAAAGCCATTGATATCATTTTCTTTACCTAATAGCGATTTTATTTTGTCATCCTCCGGGCTATAGGTATCGACATACTTTTGCGCCTGTATCGACAAGGACATGCAGGCTGTAAAAAATGATATGATAAGGTGCCTATTCATCAAAATACGTACTTAAGGGAGATAGCAGCATCCCAGAATTTTGTCCGAGAATACCTCATCCCAATAAAATTGAGGTAAGGCTTGAGGTCAAAACCAAACGTTACAGGCACCTCTAACCATCTATACTCCACCCCTAAATCGACATCCACACCCATCACGTAAAAGCTTCGCTCCTCGTAGATAAACTCTGTGCCGTCGGCGTTGGAAAGTACCTTCGCCAGATCATCGAACTTCTCGTACCCAATGTGGCCTCCGATGCCGTAGTGAAAATAAAACCGATCATTGAAGGCTAATTCCATCGGCTGATGGAATTGGTAAATCGCATGAAATTGTGTGCCATCATTTCTACCACTCAGGGTAAGTTCTATCGCCTCATCTTCTGTGAAAAACTTCTTATAGGTTACCCCCGAGGTGTGTCCTAACCTAATCCCTGCAGATTTCTCATAGAGTTGCTGTGCATCGATGTTAAATGATACAAGTATGGTTAAGGTGACAACTAAATACTTCATCCTGGCGTTTGGCGGGTCAATCTTTTCCGGTAAACAATGAGGTTTCTTTGATGGATACAATCAATTCTCCGCCCTCTGCATCTACCATCAATTGGCTATGATCGATATTGGTATTTCCTACATCTCCTGTAAGCGATATGATGCCATCCTCAAACTGCTCTTTAGTCAGCAGCAACATACTGTTGGGCAAAATCATTCGATCTTCTGGACCTTTGATTGCTGCTTTGATATACGAAGCCTGATTTAAGATTAAATTAATGTCGGTAGATTTCCCTGAAATGTCTAATTGACTGAAGTCCTTATCTATCCTACTCAAGTAGATATCTCCATAACTGAAATCCAGCCTGGAAGAACCTCTAAGCCGGTCAATGGTTATGTCCGTAAAGGATCCTTCACAGATCACCTCTTCTACATCCAATAGTCTTATTTTATCATTTCGTGAATTGAATTGAACCGTATTCACCTTGTCAATTCTTATTTCCGAACTACCACTCTCAAAATTCAAGGTCTCTGCTTCCTCGAATGCAATCTCAGAACCTCTAAGTGTCAGGATGGATTCACTGACTTTCCCAAAAGAAGCCTTCCCAAAACTGTGTTTAATACTCAGCGTTTTGGTGAGATCCCCTGCTTTAATATCTCCATGTGAAACATCCAAATCGACTTCCCCATCTAGATCCGATAAATAGACGTCACCAAACTTATTTTCCACACTTAACAGGACCCCTTTGGGCATCCATATCTGATAGTCGATCTTCAACTTATTATTGCCTACAACCCCCTCAACCTCACTCATCACACTGTTAAAAAAACCACGACCCTTCGCAACTTCGGTCACAGCCGAAATGATACTCCCTACCTTTCGGAAGCGAACGTCTACGCGCTGCATCGATTTATTGACTACATCGCTGTTTTTTCCTTCGGCCCTTACAATGACATCAAAGCGAACAGAGTCTAAATCCCAAGTCCTGACGATCACTTCACCATATTTATTGATGACTTCTACCTTATCATCAGCACTGCTAGGAAACACTTGATTGAAATCACGCTCTTGTCGAACCTGACTGGTCAACGTGCCACCCAGCACCAGAAAAATCAATATGCTAAAGACTTTTTTCACCACTTTCTTTTTCTAATTCTGCCAAAATCTCCTCTAAAATTCGAAGCTTCAGTTGATAATTTTCCATCATTGCTGCTACCACTTCTTCATTGTCAACATTGTCATCCAGGTCGGCCTTTAACTCGGCAAATGCCCTATCCATAGATACCAGGTCCTCCAACACTGTTGGATCGTTTAGCTGCGATTTTACCAAAGAAATCTTGTGGTTGATTTCACTTTCGTAGAATTGCTCAACTTCGGTCAATTCACCAGATGGTTCTGTCAAGCTCATTTGGTTTAGGGACCCTAGTGTCACAAGCACCAGGCAAGCCGCTACACTGATCATCTTCCATCTTGGCCATTTTTTATCCTGTACAATTTTCGAAGAAATCTGGTCCCAGCCATCCTCCGAATCGAATGAATACACTTCAAATTCACCCCTTTGCTCTTTGATATGATCTTTCAGATTATCCAACATTCTGTTTCTGGTCTTCACTTAACAACTTTCTGATTTTTGCCTTTGCCTTACAGTACTGTGCTTTCGAAGCAGATTCTGTAACACCAAGTATCTCCCCGATCTCCTTATGATCGTACCCTTCAAACAAGTAAAGGTTTAGCACGGTCTTGCAGCCATTCGGTAACAAGTCAACGGCAGCCATGATCTGTGCCGCCTGATACGATGCATACTCAAAATCGTCATCCTCCTCTTCGACAAAATCAGCATTTTCTTGTAACTGATCTACATCCAATTTCTTCTTTCGAATTGCATTAATGCAATTATTCACGACAATTCTTTTGATCCAAGAACTAAACGTATTTACCTCTCGAAGCGAGGGTAGCTTTTGAAATGCATCAATAAATGATTCTTGCAATAAATCTTTAGCTTCCTCTTCATCACCCATCATCCTCCTACATATATTGTACATTGCCTTAGCATAGAGTCCATAGAGCGATGACATAGCCGCCTGATCTCCTTGCTGACTTTGCACAATTAGGTGTTTGTGGATGGTGTGTGTTGAACTCACTTCTTGCATAGAGACACAACTTCTTCTCAAAGGTTTCTATATACACGAGAAAAAATCATGTTTTGATGAAAAAACTTTTCATTCATCAGTTCTAATCCCTTTGACTCGATCTTTTCATGGATGTGAACCAGCTCCTTGGATTCAAGATTTGTGGTGATAGCGAAGAAATAGTGCATGATTTTACTAAGTACCTGCGGCGTATACTTTCGTTCAAAATCTGCAACAAAGAGTAGTCCTCCATGGGTCAGGTGCTTCGTGACTTGGGTGAGGACCCTATCAAGATTTTCTGGTCCAAAGCAATCCAAGAAGAAGGGGCATAGAATTGCATCGTACTTTCTGTCAAATGACCAATGTAGGAAATCTTGTTGATGGAACTCAATGTGATTTAGCGTAGTACGCCGACTAGCCAACTGAATCATCTTTTTTGACTTTTCTATGTAATCTACGCCGCGAACAGGAGGTAGTCTTTCCAATAGCTTTCCGCTACCTCCCCCCAAAATAAGTACCGCATGATTTTTTTGAATTAATTCTTGGAATGCTATCTGAGAAGAGAGTATTGCACCACCAAAAACAAGTTTTGCCATCCAATCATAAAATCCTGCAACCCTATCAAAGTTGTTCAAGTCCATGCTAGCAAGATAGGGATAAGAAAGACTCCATCGCCTAGTATGCGATATCGCTGTGCCTTTCTGGCCCATTCCTGGTTAGCAAGTAAACTCCCATATAGCACGAAAGCACACAAAAAGTAGCCCCGAACAACGGTCAGCTCTCCCAGAAGAAGCGTGGTCAAACCTACACTAAGCACAACCACAAGGATCCGATCAACCTGCTCTTTGCTAAACACGGTGGCAATGGAATCGAAACCATCGTCCGAGTCCTCCTTTCTTTCAATCAAGCTAAAGAGCAATAGATTACTTAGTGTAAGAAGAAATAACAACCAAAAAATATCCCACTGAACACATTTTGCGAGCGCAAATGGAGTAATCAAAACTCCGCATGTATAAATAAGTGCGATGTATGCTTCTTTGAGACCCCAGTTCGCAAGTAGTCGATGTAAACCCAGATACACAGCAGAAAGTAGGAAGATAAGTCCGCCAGGAAGTAACATCTCGCTCGGAATGAGGAAAATACCCACCAGGCAGATCAGCAGTACCATGATGATCACACCGGCTAAAGGTCGCTGATATTGCAAATGAAATTGATACCTAGCCCGACTTCCTACCTTCGCACGTTTACTGTCCTTTAAGTGATCAATCGTATAAATTATCCATACACTGCCACCCAGTAAAACATAGGCCATGAAGGGGGTCTCAACTGAAAGTTGGCTGGAAAAAAAACGGAGCAGTATGACTGCTCCGGCTACAATATCTAACGATAAGTTCTGAAATGTTTTGTACGTCGAAGAAAGCATTAACCTTGAGCCAAGGCCTCTGCACCTCCCACAATTTCGAGGATCTCTTTGGTAATCGCCGCTTGACGGGTTCTGTTGTAGGTCAAACGTAAATCTTTAAGTAGTTCATCGGCATTTTCTGTCGCCTTATCCATGGCAGTCATCCTTGCACCATGCTCTGAGGCGTTAGACTCCAGTAGTGTCTTATAAAACTGGATTTTAAGTGATTTGGGTAGTAATTCATCAAAAATATAGTCTTGAGAAGGCTCATACAGGTAATCTATATTGAGATCCTGAGTTTCTTCCGTCGCCACCTCTTTGATAGGAAGAAACTGCTCAGACTTCACAATCTGTGTGGCTACATTCTTAAACTCATTGTAGATTATCTCGACATGATCAAAACCACCATTTACGAACTCTCCCATCACCATCTCAGCTGCCTCTCTGGCACCGGAGAAATCAAGCTTGTCCATAAGATTTGCGTAATCCTCAATGAGCTTGTAATCTCTCTTTTTGAAGAATTCAAACGATTTCCTACCAATAGGCATGATGAACAAGTCACCTGAGGCCTCTTGACCTGAAAACTGTTCTGCGATGAGGTTACGCGTATACTTGAATGCACTACTGTTAAAAGCTCCACAAAGCCCTCGATCCGAGGACACCACTACAAGCAGTACTCGATTTACGTTCCGCTCTGCCGCGTACGGATTTTCTATGTCCTCCGACTGACTTCCTGAGACATTTTGAATGATCTCGGAGAGCTTTTGCGAATATGGCCTCATTTGTGTGATTCGCTCTTGTGCTCTACGCAACTTGGCCGCAGCCACCATTTTCATGGCTTTGGTGATCTGCTGAGTTGAAACAACTGACTGAATCCTACCTTTTACTTCCTTAAGATTGGCCATCTTTTATGCTTAAGCTAATATTAGTTTGAAAATCTTGAGGCGATGTCTTTCGCAATATCACCTGTTTTAGCAACCGCTTCATCGCTAAGCTTACCTGCCTTAAAATCAGCAAGGGCATCCTTTCCTTCACTTCTCATTGCTTCGATGAAGGCGACTTGAAATTCTTTTGCCTTATTCACTGGTACAGGATCAAGGAATCCTTTTGTGGATGCATAGATAATCGCCACCTGCTCCTCTACCGGGATCGGTGAGAATTGTGGTTGCTTCAAAATTTCCTGATTCTTTCTCCCTCGATCGATGGTACGCTTCGTAGCAGCATCGAGATCAGATCCAAATTTAGCGAAAGCTTCAAGCTCTCGGAACTGTGCCTGATCCAGCTTCAAGGTACCTGATACCTTTTTCATTGATTTTATCTGAGCTGAACCTCCTACTCTTGATACAGAGATACCAACGTTAATCGCAGGTCGGATACCAGAGTTGAACAAGTTCGTTTCCAAGAAAATCTGACCATCTGTAATGGAAATTACGTTTGTCGGAATATAGGCAGATACGTCACCAGCCTGTGTTTCAATGATAGGAAGTGCCGTCAACGAGCCACCACCTTTAACTTTTCCTTTGAGTGAAGGAGGTAAATCATTCATTTGCTCTGCAATAGAGTCATCGCCAATAACCTTAGCTGCACGTTCCAATAGTCTGGAGTGAAGATAGAAGACATCTCCGGGGTATGCCTCACGTCCTGGAGGCCTTCTTAAGAGAAGGGATACCTCACGGTACGAAACTGCTTGCTTGGACAAATCATCATAAACAACCAACGCAGGTCTACCGGTATCTCTGAAGAACTCACCTATCGCAGCACCCGTAAATGGTGCAAAGAATTGCATCGGAGCTGGATCCGAAGCAGATGCACTCACAATTACTGTGTAGTCCATTGCTCCTGCTTTTTCCAGTTGCGCCACAATTCCGGCAACCGTTGATGCTTTTTGACCGATTGCCACGTAGATACAATAAACTGGCTCCCCTTTATCGTAGAATTCCTTCTGATTGATAATCGTGTCGATTACCACGGCAGTCTTACCTGTCTGGCGGTCGCCAATCACTAACTCACGCTGTCCTCTTCCTACTGGGATCATTGAATCGATTGACACAATTCCAGTTTGCAGAGGCTCACTTACAGGTTCTCTGTAAATAACCCCTGGTGCCTTTCGTTCAAGAGGCATCTCAAATGTTTCCCCTTCAATGGCTCCTTTCCCGTCAATAGGATTTCCAAGGGTGTCAACAACTCGACCACACATTCCATCACCTACCTGAATCGATCCAATCTTTCCAGTTCTTTTTACGGTGTCCCCTTCCTTGACATCACTCGAATCTCCAAGCAACACCGCTCCCACGTTGTCTTCCTCAAGATTCAAAACCAATGCATTAAGTCCATTTTCAAACTCTAGAAGCTCACCAGCTTGTGCGTTGGATAAACCGTAGATTCGAGCTACACCATCACCTACTTGTAGTGTAGTACCTACTTCTTCTAGCTCACTTTCGGTCTTGAAATTAGAAAGTTGCTCCCTTAAAATCGCAGAAACCTCATCTGGTCTAACTTGTGCCATAGTATTATTCTTTTAGCTATTCAGCTGAAATGTTATTTATTCGAAAACTTAAGTTTTAACTCATTTAATTTACCTCGGACGCTGTCATCGATCTGTCGATCTTCAAACTTCATTATAAAGCCTCCAAGTATATCCTTGTCTATTCTTTCCTCAATTACCGGAGTGTTTCCGGTAACGTCTTTTGCTAGTTTCTCAAACGATTTTTTCAAGCCAGCATCCAATGCGAAGGTGGTGGTAACCGAAACATTGGATACCCCTGTTTTTTTATTGTAAAGGGCAATAAACTCATTTGCCACTGACTCCAATACATCTTCCCGATTCTTTCTCGCCATTAAGTCAAATGCCTGCAGCGTCAAGTCATTGAATTTCCCTGCAAAGACCTTTTTCAGAATTTGCGCCTTCTTTAGGTGTGGAATGATCGGGCTTCTGAGCATCATGGAAAATGCCCTATTCTCTTTACAAAGCGAAGCAAACGAATCCATGTCGGACTTCACTTGTTTCAATACCTTCTTTTCCTCAGCGAGATCTAAAATTGGTTTTGCGTACCTAGCAGCAATGCGTCCGGCTGACATATCAATTGACTTTTACGTCTTTAATGAATTTTTCCACCAAGGCTTTTTGAGACTTATCGCTTGACAGGTTCTCACGAAGGACTTTCTCAGCAATCTCAATGGAAAGAGAGGAAACCAAGTCTTTAACTTCTGTCAAGGCTGCCTTTTTCTCTACTTCGATCGCGTCACGAGCTTCTTGAATCATTTTTGCGGTAACCTCCGAGGTCTCTCCCTTAGCCTTGTCGATAATGTTAGCGGCTTCTGTTCGAGCCTCTTTTAAGACAGCATCTCGCTCGATTCGAGCTTCTTGCATCAAATACTCATTATCTGCCTTAATCTGCTCCATCTCGTTCTTTGCATTGTCTGCAGCTCTTAGCGAGTCTTCGATTTGGAATTCTCTTGCCTTCAAAGCACTGAGAATTGGTATCCAAACAAATACTCTCAAAATGATTAAAATGGCAATGAAGACAACGGCTTGCCAAATGATTAATCCAATGTCGGGGGTTACTAATGACACGATATAAAATGTTTTGTTCT
>CAZQJU010000050.1:0-26877 GCA_964593185.1 uncultured Roseivirgaceae bacterium | reverse complement strand
GCATTATTATCATATGATGATTTTGTGATTAAATAAATTGTTTCAACTAAAACTTGTAACTGATTTAATATCAGCCCTTAATGATTATAGTCTTTTGCCATAGCCAATAAAAAAGCCCTCTTCTGGAGAAAGGAAGAGGGCTCTTTGAAGGTAATTTTGAGTGCTAGGAAGGTAATTCTGAGTGCTAGTTGTTTTCTAGATAATCCAGTGTAAGTCCCATCATAGCACGCAAACCTAATTTCATCCCTGCGTCATCCACATAAAAGTCAGGCGTATGGTGTCCAGCTACGGTATTGGGATCCGTTCCCTCCGGACATCCGCCTATGAAAAAGAAGAGACCGGGGACCTGCTCTTGAAAGAATGAAAAATCTTCAGCCCCTGTTATTGGTCTGATCAAGGCTACATTTTCTTCGCCTGCTGCTCTTTTGAGGGAGGGAAGCATTTCTTCAAACAAGGAGGGTTCATTGAAGGTAACCGGATACCCTTTGTCAATAGATACTTCAATTTCAGCCCCGTTGGATTCTGCAGTCTTTGTAGCTACTTCTCTCACGCGCTCCAGCACCATCGCTCTCATGTCCTTATCAAGGGTGCGAATAGTGCCAAGCATGTACAAATCTTCAGGAATAATATTAGATCGAACACCACCATGAATAGCCCCCACGGTTACCACCGCCGGTGCTTTGGTCAAATTTGAATTCCGGCTTACAATGGTTTGCAGGTTATTTATGATTTGTGCTGCGGTCACGATAGGATCTGTGCCTGTCCACGGCGCAGAACCGTGTGCCTGAACTCCCTTGATATCAATTCTAAAAGAGTTGACGGCCGCCAGAATTCCTTCCGGACGTACCTCTAGCTGTCCTACGGGTGTGTCTGCGCTTATGTGTAGCCCAAAAATTGCGTCAACGTCTGGGTTTTTTAGTACTTGTTCTTTAACCATTAGCTCTGCTCCTCCTTCCTCTCCGGCGGGAGCACCTTCTTCTGCTGGTTGGAAGATGAATTTGACTGTACCAGGTACCTCTTCTTTAATATCCCATAACATCTTCGCCACCCCAAGAAGAATACTTAAATGAGTGTCATGGCCACATGCGTGCATCACGGGTACTTCTTCACCGTTGTATTCGCCAATTTGCTTGGAAGCCCAGGGAATCTCTGCTCTTTCTTTTACCGGTAAGCCGTCAATATCTGCCCTTAGCCCCACAACAGGACCGGGCTTTCCACCCTTGAGGACGGCTACAACGCCGGTCTTGGCTATCCCGGTTTGAGGTTCGTATCCGATTTCTCTTAAAATGGTTGCAATTCGCTCGGATGTTTTGAATTCTCTATTACTGAGCTCTGCATTTTGGTGGAACCAATGTCGCCATTCTATCACGTCCTGCTCCGTCTGGGCCACCATTTTGTCGATCTGCTTATCGAATTTCTGGCCCAGAATCAATGTTACGCTACAGAAAATTGCAGCAGTTAAAAAGACTCTCTTCATAATTGTATTTGGTTATTCTTAACTCTAAGATACACTAGGATTAATCATGTCAATAGGCATGGATCTACAATGTTCCAAAAAGCTAGATCCAATGAAGTAAACAGTTCATCCGCAAAATTTAACAGTTCAGAAAGACTAATTTAGAAGTGCCAGTTCATGCTTTCACTTTTGGCCATGAAATCATAAAAGTCATGAAAGCACTCATCTCTCTACTTATTTTTTGCTCCTACTTTGGTGGCTATGCCCAAAAACAGATAACTGGGAAAGTAACAGACAAGACAGGTGAACCCCTTCTGGGAGTGAATGTATATATAGAAGGTACCTATGATGGTGCCACTACCGATATAGATGGAAATTTTTCGTTTAGCACAGGAGAAGCGGATACGCTCGAATTAGTCGTGTCGTACATCGGATTTCACAAGCAGGTAGTCAAGCTTACTTCAGTGCATCATCTTCAGATTGAACTTAGAGAGGAGGTGAGTCAACTTAACGCTGTCATCATTACAGCAGGTTCTTTCAATGCCTCGGAAGAGAATAACAGGGAAGTACTGAAACCCTTGGACATTGCTACCACCGCAGGAGCTACAGCGGATATTCCCGGCGCGCTAAATACGCTACCAGGCACACAGAGGGTGGGAGAAACCGGAAGACTCTTTGTAAGAGGAGGAGAGGGGAGAGAAACCAAAACATTTATTGATGGGATGCTGGTACATAATGAATACAGTCCAGCTGCTCCCAATACTCCAAGTAGAAGTCGGTTTTCACCATTCATGTTTAAAGGAACCAGCTTCTCTACCGGTGGCTATTCTGCTGAGTACGGCCAAGCATTGTCTTCAGCTTTGATTTTGGATTCAAAGGATGTGTCAGGGACCAATCGGGCTGACGTTTCATTGATGACGGTGGGTGCAGATATATCTGCTACAAGATCGTTCGAGAATAGTTCCTTTGCGGGTAAGGTCCAGTACACTAATCTGACGCCGTACTTTGCCCTAGTTAATCAAAACCTAAAGTGGGATCGTGCCCCAGAGGACATCAACGGAAACTTTGCTTATCGACTGAAGACGGGAAAGACCGGGCTTTTTAAGTTATATACAAACCTAAGCTCATCCCGTTTAGCCCTTTACGAGGAGGATATTGCGAATCCTGAGATCCAGCTGCCGGTTCGGGTTGCGAATGACTATGCGTATGTAAATGGAACCTACAGGGATTTTATAAATGAGAAGTGGGGGATTCGAGCCGGTGCCTCGGTCACGAAGAGCAAGGATTTTGCTTCCCTTGATCAAGCAAGTCAGGAACAAGACTTGACTGGATTTCATACCAAATTGGTTACGGACTATCAGCACTCGGATCGCCTTGGTCTGATCATAGGCATGGAGGCAATAGGGCGTGATCTGGATCAAATCTTGGTGGACGGAACTTCGTTCAAACAAAGCGTAAAGGAAAGGATTACCTCTACCTTCTTTGAAACAGAATTATTTGCTTCCAAGGACCTTGCTTTCAAGGCAGGGATTAGAGGTGAATACTCGAATTTTTCGAAAGAAGGAAGTCTAGACCCACGTGTATCGGCTGCCTATAAGACTGGCAAATATAGCCAGGTGTCGATGGCCTACGGAACTTTTCGTCAAGCAGCGACTAATCAAGTAATCCTAACAGATCAATCAGCGGAGCATGAAAAAGCGCAACACTATATCGCGAATTATCAATGGGTAAACGAAGGGCTGACGTTTCGAATAGAAGCCTACGAGAAGCGGTATCAGCACCTAACGCAGTACGAAAATATCTTTGATCCCACAACATACCGATTCAATGGATCGGGCCACGCACGCGGAGTAGAGCTTTTCTGGAGAGACTCCAAGAATATAAAGAATATGGACTACTGGATCAGTTATTCATATCTTCAGACCGAGCGCAGCTATCGTGACTTCCCAGGGTCTTTCACGCCGGCGTTTGCTTCAAATCATAACTTTTCCGTAGTGACGAAAAAATTCTTTGACGAAATCAAAAGTCAGGTAGGAGTCACCTATTCGTATGCAAGTCCCAGAAGATTCAATGACCTCAACAGTGATCGATTCATGTCAGGCAAGACACCCTCTTACCACGATCTGAGCTTTAATATTAGCTACCTCTACAATACCCAAATCATTTTCCATGCCATGGTGAATAATGTACTCGGAATCAACAATGTCTTCGGCTACGAATTTGCTGACACACCAGGCACGAATGGGATTTACCCCAGCAGGGCGATAACACCTCCAGCTAAACGGTTCATTTTTCTGGGGGTATTTATCACGTTCTCTAAGAACAAAGGAATCAATCAATTACCAAATCTATAGATCTGAAGGACAGATCGATTTAACACTAAATCTTAAAACTATGAAACGCACATTTTTTACACTATTTGGGGTCGTATTAGCAGGTTGTTTACTTGCAAATGGACCGTTTGAAAAGGCAATGGGTCAGAACATTCCTGCGGTCTTTAAGGCAGCCTCAGCAAATGAATTGCAAGGCGTAATCAATCAGCTGTCCAGAATCGGTGAGGCGGAAGGTGATCGCTGGGAACCTTACTACTATGCTGCGTATGGTTACATTCGAATGAGTGGATTCTATGAAAAAGGAGACGACAAGGATACGTACCTAAATCTGGCCATCGCTGAGGTTGAAAAAGGCCTGCAGGTGGATGAAAAAAATTCAGAGCTAGTATCTCTTAAAGGGTACGCATATATGATGCAACTCACGGTAGACCCAGGAACCAGAGGAATGACCCATAGTGGATTGGCTTTTGAGCAATTCAACAAAGCAGTTCAATTAGATCCAACGAATCCGCGGGCTCACTTTCTTTTAGGCAGAATGCAGCAAGGAACAGCTCAGTTTATGGGTGGTGGGTTTGAGCAAACCTGTGAAAGCTTTGCAACCGCCAAGGCACTATTTGACAAAGGGGAACGCAATGAAAACCCTTTTGCGCCAAGCTGGGGAAAAGAGACGACACTCGCGTCAATCCAGGAAGTTTGTGAGGGAGGTGAGTAGCTAAAAGCCCATAATGGGCTTTTCTACCTTTTTTTGGCTGTTCAATTCGCACTACTCAACGCGATTGGTCAAAGAAAGTAAATGGCAGAGGTAAGGAGTATTGTGAATTGTTTCAATTTTGAGAGATGGAAACAAAGCATTTGTGACTTACCAAAATGCCAATTTATCGATTGATTGAGGAACATATCTTTCCGGCTGTCCAGGAGGCAGAGGATGGAATAGTAGCCATTGGTGGCGATTTACACGCCGATCGTTTGATGCTGGCCTATCGGTCTGGCATCTTTCCCTGGTATAACAGTGGAGAACCCATTGTATGGTGGAGTCCCGATCCGCGGTGTGTACTGTTTCCTGAGAAGCTGCATATCTCCAGATCCATGAAGAAAATTCTAAATCGAGATGAATTCAAGGTGACCTACAACCTGGATTTTGAATCAGTGATAGAGAATTGTCAGCGTACACCCAGAAAGGGGCAGCAGGGGACCTGGATAACGAAAGAAATGAAAGAAGCTTACCTGAACTTACACCAGCTTGGATTTGCGATGTCTATTGAGGTATGGAACGGGGATGCTTTGGTAGGAGGGATGTATGGAGTAGATCTGGGAACGGTCTTTTGCGGAGAGTCTATGTTTTCTCTGGAGAGCAACGCTTCCAAAGTCGGATTGATTTCATTTATGAAAATGTTTCAAGATCGAGGAGGCAGGCTATTGGATTGCCAGGTGTATAACGATCACTTGGCGAGCTTGGGGGCTGAAGAAATCTCAAGGGAAGATTTTCTGCTTTTCTTAGAGACAGCTTAGTAGAAGGTAAGACAAAAGAAAAAGGATCAGCAATTAACCTGCTGATCCTTTACGCTGAGTTCTTATTGCATTGCTATTTCTTCGTCAAAAAGTGAAGTAACAGCAACAGGGTCTTTAATACTCCAAAGCTCTTCTTCAAGTTCAGCTGTCTCTTGATAGCGGATGTTAATCACAACATCCAGAATTCTATCCAGTATTTCTTTTGCTTCTTCCTCGGATATTTGCCCTTTCTTCACACTCTTTTTTAGGTACTTGTTTACCTTGTTTACGGAGTTATAAATAGAGGCTTTTTCGATCGCAGTTGATTCAGTTAATGAAATTTCATCTTTTATTTGATAGGTATATTCCTCTTTCATCAACTGCATTTTAATGGCGATATCTTCACCCAAATAGTGCTTCTTGAAAATAGTATTTTCAATTTCTTTCTGCTCTTTCTCTTGGTATTCAAATTGATACTTTTGAGCACCTGCATAAGCCAATGGAGCAATCAAGCATACGAGTAGTACGAGTTTCTTAGTCATTTTGAATAATGTGATTTTTGTCTGATTCAAAATTAGGAATTATTCAAATTACTGAAATTAAATCAGCCTAAGTTTCATGAAATCCTTAATTATTTACAATTGATCCAATTTTTAAGTCCTTGTATTGGATATTATCAAATTTAACCTTTCGGAAAGTCGAAGAATTGAGGATTTGTTACGTTTTTCAGAATAAAACGTGGGTATTCAGTAATTAGGAGGTACAATATTCCTCAATTCCTTCCCTAATACGTCGAAAGGTTTCCTCCATGATCGTTCTGTCTTCCTCCAAAAGTGTGATACGGAAACCACGAAGGCCGGAAGCGAAAGAAGAAATTGGTACTACACATACTTGCTTTGCTGCTAGTAAGTAGTAAACGAACTGTTGGTCTAGGGGCATCTCTGGTTTAAGCCATTCCTCCAGCAACGCTGCTATTTTGTGGTCATTTACCGCAAGCATTTGACCAGCCTTTAGTGCACCTTTTTTGAAAATGATGGTGTTGTAAAAGGCTCCGTTCGTTCGGTTGAAGGTGATGTATGGAATATCGCTTAGCATAGATTCCATGTAGGTACTTTTCTCGCCGATCCGCAGATTTGTTTCTGCAATGAATGAAGTGTATTCCGGATGTGACATTACCAAAGGGATGGCTCGCTGCGGTAATCGTGTACTGCTCACTTCGATCATCTTGGCATTGTCTATGGTCTCACATAGCTTATTGAAATCTGCATCAGCTGACCTGTTATAATATTCTGCCCAACCGCACCTTGCTCCGGGCCATGGAAACTCTTTTGAAATGCCTTTTAAGGAAATACCGGGTAAATCACCAATGATCTCAGCCAGGGTACAACGGGTTGCTCCATTGTAGATCAGATTCATATAGATCTCATCGAAGACAAGGAATAGGTCATACGTTCGAGCTATTTCCACAATCCCGATCAGAATCTCTTTTGGATAGACCATGCCCGTGGGATTATCCGGATTGATCACCATAATGCCCACAATGTTGGGGTTGTACTTTACCTTCAGCTCAAGATCACGAAGGTCCGGGTACCAATTGTTGTTTGGATCTAGTTCATAAGTGATCGGATGGTGGTTTGCGTGCGCTGCTTCAGCAGAAGAATGCGTGGAGTATGCAGGCGACGGTCCAATGACCCTTGCTGTCGGTCGTAAATACTGGTATATCTTTTGAATAGCATCCCCAAGCCCATTAAAAAAAGTGATGTCTTCCGGTTTAATCTGGGCACCTCTCAGGCTATTGTTTTTGTCGGCAAGAAACTGGCGGGTATCAAGTAGCCCTTTTGAATGGCTATACCCATACGTTTCATCTTTCCGAGTTAAATCTGAGATGAGTTCCTTCATCCAACCCGGAATCTGAACATTCTTCTGTATGGGATCGCCGATGTTTTCCCAATAGATGGTTTTACCAAGTTCTTGCAGTTGCTCCGCCTTTTTTACAATGCCACGTATTTCGTAGGATAGTTCGTCGGCTCCCTCACGTAGTAGATGCTGTCTCATGATTCGAAGCGTGCAAAAGTAACTCAGTCACCTTTCATAATGTCCCGACAATGTCAGGAATCACCCGATGCCCACCTTCATACCAGTGTAACGTTGGTTCAACTCCCATGGCACCTTTAATGACTTTGTTTTGTTGCGGGATGAATTCATCTTTGAAGTAAGGGTCATCCTTACAGGTATAGTAGGAAATATCTTCTTTTCCGGAGAGAAATTGCCAATCCGTTGGATCGGTATCGGGCGGAAAAGTCCCGGCCCAGATGATCATTTTATCAAATAAAATTTTTGCTTTTGCGGCAAAACGACCCATGGTGGCTGTTCCCTGGGAAAATCCAAAGTATACAAGTTGCTTGTTACCTAGCTGGTATCGATCCAGCACTTGATGGATGTAGGAATACTGGTTTTCAATCTCGGTTAGTCGATCTTCTTTCGTCATCCATGAAGCTCCCACTCGACCGTATACACCCTCCAAATAGTATTTTGAAAGCCCTTGCGGAGCAATGATGAAGTTCTTGACAGGATCAAGTTGGGCAAATTTCTTGATAAAGAATGCCGCCAACTGTCCATATCCGTGGAAGACCAACCAAACGCGTTCTGTTCGGTCTGTGAGCTCGTTTAAGGTGTAATACGGAGCCTTGGTGGCTATGTCTACGTAGTGCTGTTCCATCAAGAGACCCATTGCATCATAAGTCCGCAAAGGTAGGCACCATATGTCCCCATCACATACCCCAAAACTGCCATGAGTACCCCAACAGGAGCAAGAGACGGATGGAATTCCGTGGCGATGACCGGAGCTGAAGCAGCACCCCCAACATTTGCGGTACTTCCAACCGCAATGAAAAAGTAAGGTGCCCTGATCAACTTAGCCACAATGGCAAGTAACAAGACGTGAAAAAGTATCCAGGTGATCCCAAGGAAGAAAAATCCCGGATTCGAGAAGATGGCTAAGATATCCATGTTCATTCCGATCGTTGCAATGAGGATATACACAAACGCTCTTCCTAGCCGAGATGCTCCCACTCCCTCCAATGCTCGCAGTTTGGTGAACGACAGTCCTACGCCGAAAGCGGTGGCAATTACCACGATCCAGAAAAAACCTGAGGTTAGACTGTATTGCTCCAGGACTGGGAATTGCTGCAGGTAGGGAACAATAAGGTCACTGCAGAAGTGGGCAACGCCCGTGCACGCAAATCCTACCATCAGTACCTTCATAAGGTCCGTTAAATTGGGAATACGAGAAACACTATCCTGATATTGTTGCATTTTCACTTTCAACTGATCAATTGCCGAAGCATCTGCTTTTAGTTTCCGATCGATTAACCTCGTGACACCGACACCGGCAATGAGTATCCCTAGCCAAGTGTTTCCTACAATGATGTCAACGGTCACCATCTTAGAGAATAGCACATCACCTACTTGGAATACCTCTTTCATCGTTGCCTGATTTGCGCCTCCGCCAATCCAGGAGCCTGCAATGGTGGTCATCCCTCGCCAGACTTCATCCGGAGGTGCACCACCAACCAAATCAGGAGCAATGACGGAGAAAAGCATGATGGTTAGTGGTCCTCCAAACATGATCCCCAAAGTTCCGGTGACAAACATTATGACTGC
Source organism: uncultured Roseivirgaceae bacterium (assembly GCA_964593185.1). GTDB lineage: Bacteria > Bacteroidota > Bacteroidia > Cytophagales > Cyclobacteriaceae > Ekhidna. The sequence goes on along the minus strand of CAZQJU010000050.1, from coordinate 17,937 downwards.
TTTAGGTCCTAGCTTTAAGACTTCTTTTAGGTCTACACTAATGGTGAGCAGAACCAAGCTAGCAGGCAATAAATAGCGGGAGGCCACGAAGTAAAGATTTGACTTACTCGGATCAATTAATCCAACTGCTTTGAGTAAAGAGGGTAGGAAGTAACATAAGAGTAAAGCAGGTACGTAATTGTAAAATTTTTTCCATCCGGGATGATCAAGGTTCGATGTGTAAAAAACCAATCCTAGAATAAGCATAAGGATACCTAGAATTACGGCATCATTTGTGATAAGGGGGTTGTTCATAAGATTCAATTTTAACAAATCTTACTTGGATTACCGTACGAAATCGCCAGGATGATTTAAGGCATAGTGAGATAATCATCTTCGATTTCAGAATCATGGAGATATAGTTCTTTAGTATAATTTTGGACTTGAATGAAAAACCTGGTATTACTCAGTGGACTGCTGCTTTTTGGATCTGCTCAGGCGCAAGAGACTTTTGTTGGATTGAGAGCTGGTGGACACACAGGTTCTGCGTTTATAGATCACACCATTTTTAACGTCGTAAACAATACCGGTTTAAAGGGAGGATACCATGCAGGATTGATGGTCAAGTATTTTCCTAAAAAACGTGATATCTTCTTGAAGTCTGGGATACAGTTTTCGGTGAACTATGTCCGCAAAGGTTGGACGCAAGTGTTTTTGAATGAGCCCACCTATAGTGCTGAGATGTCTTACGTAGAGATCCCGGTGGAGGCCATCGGCTACTTCGGAAACAAAAACAATTTCTTTGTCACAGCAGGCTTCTATTTTGAATATCTGGTCGATTATGAGCTAGATCCAGTACCATTTTTAGCGAACCTGGGCGGTCAGGATTTCAGTACGTATGTTCCGTCCAGGGACAATGAGGTTGGGTACGGTGCAAGAGCAAGTGGCGGGCTATTTCGCACCTTCCCTTTTGGAATGATTCACTTGGAAGGTTTTTTTTCCTACAGCATCAGTAACTTCATCGATGCGGGTGACCTCACTACTGAGACACCGGACATCAGCAACCTTTGGTATACAGGGGTTTCCATGGCCTACTTAATTCAAGTAGGCAAGAAAAGTAAATGATAAGGCCGGGCTTTACACTAGAGATTTAGCCAGTAATTAAGCTTGACTACGACTGCTCGATTTCTGGTAGAAAAATCGGGAGTAACGTAGTTATCTGTATAAACAATAAATAGGTCGGAAACCGGCTTGAAGCGCCATTGGAAGCGGGTATTGTGGCCCAGATTATTCTCTTGTGTGTTGTATTGAATGAAGGTGGTTAGAAAAACCTTATTCGTGAGTGTCAAATCGATTCGAGGTCCTATTAAATACAAATCAGCAGTATTGTAGGGCTCTGGAAGTGTCACTTTATTGTATTCTCCATTTAGTTCAACCTGAACGATCGGAGGAAATCTAAAGGTAAGACCGGCTTCAATATTGAGTCTGTCTCCGTTGAAAAATTCACCGTTGCTGAATGCTACACGGTAGATTAAATTTTTACGTCGGTCTGATCGATAAAAAAAGCGATAACGGTAGAAGTTGAGTTCCGTTCCTTCGGCTAACTCAAGTCCATCCTCACTTCCTGAGGGATCAAAGCTTTGCGTCAATGTCACAAAACGCCAGCCGGTTCCAAACTCTGCATAGGCTGTATTTAGAAAGTTGAATCGATATTCGAAATTGACGTCATTGTCTAATCGATTTAGATCGTTGTCCATCACACCGCCTCCGCGAAGCCCTGGTCCGTGACTTTGTAGGATGCCGTCTGTGAAAAAATTCCATTCTACTCGAGAACCATATCGAGTGATTCCGGTTCGAGGAATGAAACCTACTTCTGCATTGTGATTCTCTCCGATGCGTTCAAAAACGCCTCTCCATAAGAACTTAGGTGTCTGATAGCCCAAAAAAGCGCCAGTAGCGTATTTCTCATCCTCTTTTTCAGGATCCAAAGACCTATGATAGAAAAAGTTACCCCTCCAGCGATCGTCGTTGGTTGCGAGATTGTAGTCAACACCAAAAACATAATTATACCTGCTGAACGTACTCAAGGTATCATCTGGTACCAATTGCCTTCCTCTCTCGTCCAATAGTACGCCGCTCTCTGCTAAGGTTGTCGAATCGTGCGGCGTAAAGTCAACTCCTAGATTGTTTCGTCCTACGAACATGGCACTGATTCTGGATCGGGCAAAAACCTGCCGTTCCAGGACGGCAACGGAATAATTTTGGGCGGGTACTAATTCCTCGTCGCTTCGCGCCTCGTTAGTGACCATATTTAATGCACCAACCCTCCATTTCTTTCCCAGTTTTCCGCTTAATCGGGCTCCAGCAAGAATTGGAACGGTTTCACCGCCTCCACGAATGCCGATTCTTCTGGAAAAGAAGGGGTTACTGGTTCTACTAAATCCTCCTTGAGCAAATAGGTCCTGATTCTCCAGGAAAAACTGACGTCGCTCTGGAAAATTGATTTCAAACCTTTGCAGGTTGGTTACTTGCCGATCAACTTCTACTTGCGAGAAATCGGGATTGAAAGTTAGGTCTAGGTTTAGAGAGCTTGAGAGGGCTACTTTAGCGTCAAAACCTGCGTCAACCGTGGTCTCCAGATCCTCACCATCCTCTCTATTTCTTCCAATGCTCGTGGCACCGTAAGGGATCAATACCATATTCGAGGTTGATTTTTGAGGTGCCTCATCCCATTGGAGTTTGCCCGTAAATGCGAGGTTACTCATTCTAAACCCTTGCTTAACCCTTATCCAGGAGGTACGTTCGTTCCTTTTGAGATTGTTGCGAATGACTTGGATATTCCATTCATCAATACTATTATATCGAATGGACTTGAAAGGGATGGCCATTTCAACAGACCAAAAACCGTCACCTTTGTATACTTCACTGTACCATTTGTTGTCCCAATCATCTTGCACATCCCCGTTAAGCAGCACCAAGCCTTCCCTCTGTACATTGTTGGGCGTAACTTGAAACGAGAACCCATTGGAAAAATCGTTGTAGGGATCCAGGTAGACGGAAACATTGTCATTCGAGATCCAATCAAAGTCCCTTCTCAATGTGGTCGAGATATATTCTTTCGGAAGGCCGTCATAGCATTTTATTCCTACGTAGATAAACCGATCATCGTACGTGATCATAAACTCGGTTTCATCAAAAGCAGGTCGGTCATCGGCAGGAAAATTCTGGTAAAAACCGGATGCAGGTTTGATTTCCTTCCAGATCTCGTCGTCTAATTGACCGTCAACTAGCAGTGGAGTATGCGCACGTTGTGTGTTCGTGGAGACGGAGAGTGGTTCGTTTTGCGAAAAAGCAGCAGTGTAAACTGCCAGTAGAAGTAGGAGTACGCTAGTCTTCGTTGTCATCAAGGGGTATAAGATGCTGATCTGCAATCGATCTTAATAACTCCCTATTTGAATTGATTGTTGGGTCTTTATAGATATACGCTGAGAGATCAGCTATGACTCCTGGCTTGTATCCCAGATTAAGAGCGATTTTCTCACAAAACTTGATCTCCTTAGAATGCACTTTACCGTCCGCTTTCATCATTCGTATGATGCTAGACAGATAATTGAATTTCTCATCCGGAGGAAGATTTTTCAACTTTGGTATAGGTCGAGGGTGGTTGACCAACTCTGCGGTAGCATCCTCATCCACACCAAGTCCGTCTGCTATGAACAGGATCAATCGATATTCCTCTTCTGCAACTACATCATCGGCTTTCGAAAGGTGAGCCAGTATACTTATTTGTTCTTCTGGTGATAACATGGCGGAAATTTAGCTTAAAAACTCAAATCTTTGGATGGTGTTGCATAAATGCTTGAATATTTTCGAATTTTTCTAAGCAGTATTTTGTTTTTTAAATTCAAATACAATTAGCTTAGTGGCACAATGAAAATGGACAAAACATACAGCTGGTGGTGGAGCACTTTTATAAGTTGCTGACGATCGCTGTTATGAAAAGTATATAGAACCCTGACAGTAATTCGTCAGGGTTTTTTTGTGGAAAAAATAGTGCACTAACAAAAATTCGAATCAGATAAAAATGAACAAAATTGTCATTAAGACACGTAAAAGAAAGCTTTTGGCAGATACGATCACACCGGTTAGTATTTACCTGAAATTGAGAGATCGGTTTGCCAATTCTTTTTTGCTGGAAAGTTCCGATTACCATGGTTCGGAGAATAGCTTCTCTTATATCTGCTGCTATCCCTTGGCCTCCATCAAAGTGAAAAAGACTGATTTAGAACTTAACATGCCAAATCAAGCATTGCAGCAAAGACCGTATTCTGACCTAAGAAGCGAGATAACCAACTTCGCTGAAAGCTTTGAGTTAGCGCAACCATCAGCAGTAGGCTACATTGAATCCGGGTTGTTTGGATACTTGAATTATGATGTGGTGGGCTCATTTGGGGACCTTACGCTAAATGATACAGATGAAACAACTGCTTTGGCGCAGTATCATTTATTCAAGTTTGTGATTGCGTTGGATCACTTTAAAAATGAGTGTCACATCATTGAATCCTACATTGAGAAACCGGATGATGAAATCTTTGATGAGGTCACTTCCTTAATTCAACAGCGAAACATTGCCACCTATCCTTTTAAAACACTTTCAGGAAAAGTATCCAATAAGACAGATAAGGAATATCTGGAAATGGTGAACAAGGGAATTCATCATTGCAATGTTGGAGATGTATTTCAGGTTGTATTGTCACGAAATTTTAATGTCTCATTCCAAGGCGATGAATTCCAGGTTTACCGAACCTTGCGTTCCGTAAATCCCTCTCCCTACCTATTCTATTTTGACTATGGTGATTTTAGGATTTTTGGGTCATCACCGGAGGCGCAAATCGTTCTGAAAGAGGGCATTGCAGAAATTCATCCCATTGCTGGAACGTTCAAGCGAACGGGAAATGATAAGGCAGATTCCGAGTTAGCTGCTAAGCTTTTGAAAGATCCAAAGGAAGATTCAGAGCATGTTATGCTTGTGGATCTAGCACGAAACGACTTAAGTAGAAGCTGTACCGACGTAAAAGTAGAAACCTATAAGGAGGTACAGTATTATTCTCATGTCATTCACTTGGTTTCCAAAGTGACGGGAAAGCTGAAAGAAGGAGCTACGTTCATGGATCTAGTTGCGGAGACGTTCCCGGCAGGTACCTTGTCAGGTGCGCCGAAGATTCGCGCGATGGAGATCATTGAGGAGAATGAAAACACCCCAAGGGGATTCTACGGCGGGGCTGTTGGATTTATGGATTTTGACGGCAACTTCAATCACGCCATTATGATCCGAAGTTTCAGAAGTCAAAACAATCAGCTGAAGTTCCAGGCAGGAGCAGGAGTCGTATCTCAGTCTCTTCCCAAGAATGAACTTCAAGAGGTTTTTAACAAAATTGGTGCACTAGAGCATGCCATTAGTGAGGCAGAAAAGCTATGAACAAAGTACTAGTAATTGACAATTACGATTCTTTCACCTTTAACCTCGTCCACATCTTGCGCGCGTTGGGTTACGGGGATGAGATGCGAATTGTGCGAAATGACCAATTTGAATTGGATGAGGTGGAGGATTACAGTCATCTTCTCTTGTCACCGGGACCGGGTGTCCCCAAGGATGCAGGGCTCATGCCCAAGGTGATTGACCGATTTGCACCATCTAAGAACGTTCTTGGGGTGTGTCTTGGACATCAGGCAATTGGTGAGGCTTTTGGTTGTAAACTGTTCAACCTGCCTCAGGTCTTCCACGGAATGGTAACACCCATTGAGGTACTTCAACAGGATCAAATCTTTCGTGACCTTCCAGAGACTTTTAATGTATGTAGGTATCATTCATGGGTCATTGACAAAACGTCTATCTCCGATGATTTGGTTATCACCAGTGTCGCCGAAACGGGAAATATCATGTCGATTGCTCATAAGGAATATAACGTGCGTGGCGTGCAGTTTCACCCAGAGTCCATTATGACAGAGCATGGAATACAATTGATGAAAAACTGGATTGAATCATGAAAGAAATCTTAAATCGCCTGATAAACAATCAGGTTCTAACAAGAGATGAGGCCAAACAGGTGCTGACGGGATTGGCCAGTGGGGAATTCAACAATAGTCAAGTTGCTTCATTTCTCACCGTTTATTTAATGCGAGCGATAACCGTACAGGAGCTGGAAGGATTTCGTGATGCGATGTTGGAGTTGTGTAACCCTGTCGATCTTCAGGGCTACGATGCAATTGACGTTTGCGGCACCGGCGGTGATGGTAAAAACACGTTCAATATATCGACCATCTCTTCATTCATCGTGGCGGGGGCGTCGGTAAATGTGGCCAAACATGGCAACTATGGGGTCTCTTCTGTGAGTGGATCATCCAATGTACTTGAGTCATTAGGGGTGAAATTCAGCGGGGATGCTGAGCAAATGAAGCGCTCGCTTGATGCTTCGCATATTTGTTTTATGCATGCGCCACTTTTTCATCCAGCCATGAAGAATGTAGGGCCTATCCGACGCGAACTGGGCATTAAGACCTTCTTTAATATGCTAGGACCTATGGTAAATCCAGCTTTCCCACCTAATCAACTGGTAGGAGTATTTAGCCTGGAACTTGCCAGGTTGTATGGCTATCTCTATCAGAATACCAGCAAGAATTTTGCGATTGTCCACGCACTGGATGGCTACGACGAGATATCTCTGACTGGGGACTTTAAACTGATTTCGAACGCTACGGAGACCTTAGTGTCACCTGAGGTTTTGGGTTTTAGAAAGTTGGGGCAAGCTGAGCTGCATGGAGGTGAGACCGTAGAAGACGCGACCAAGATTTTTGAAGTGGTTCTGTCCAATCAAGGGAATGAGGCGCAAAACTCGGTGGTGTTGTCGAATGCCGGTCTGGCGATCTCAACGGTAAAGCAAATTGAAGTGACTGAAGGAATCGCCGAAGCCAGGGAGTCATTAGAAAGTGGACGCGCGATGGAATCATTTAAAAACTTTCTCAAAACAAATAGTTAATGGACATACTTGCAGAAATCGTAGCACATAAACGCAAAGAGGTTGCAGAAAGGAAAGCGTTGTATCCTGTAAGACTCCTTGAGAAGAGTATCTACTTTGAAGGGAAACCTGTCTCACTAAAAAAGTACATTCAGCGATCGGATAAGTCCGGCGTTATTGCGGAAATCAAGCGTAAATCGCCCTCTAAGGGTATGATCAATGAGCACGTTTCCGTAGAACGTACCTCCATTGGATACATGCAAGCCGGTGCTTCGGGACTTTCGGTATTGACCGATCAGAAGTATTTTGGTGGGTCATCTGAGGATTTGAATACAGCCAGGTCGTTCAATTTTTGCCCGATCCTTAGAAAGGATTTCATTGTAGATGAGTACCAGGTGATCGAAGCAAAATCCATTGGAGCAGATGTGATTTTACTGATTGCCGCGGTCTTGACCAAGGAGGAAATTGAGTTGCTTGGTAGTCTGGCCATAAGCCTGGGCATGGAGATCTTGCTTGAGGTGCACAACGAAGAGGAGTTGAACAACTCAATGACCGATAAAGTGCAGCTATTGGGAGTAAACAATAGAAATCTTAAAACCTTTGAAACCACCATCCAGACGTCCATTGATTTGGTTGACAAGATCCCGGAGGATTTTGTTAAGGTCACCGAAAGCGGACTTCATTCACCTGAAGTGGTGAATCAACTAAAAGCGCATGGGTTCGAAGGGTTCTTGATTGGAGAGACATTCATGAAAAGTGGCAGACCTGAACGAGCAGCAAAGGAGTTTATAAGTCAATTGAAATGAGCACCCTAAAATTGAAGGTTTGTGGCATGCGAGATCCGGAGAATATTCAAGGTCTGTCAAAGCTGGAACCGGATTTTATGGGGTTTATCTTTTATCCCAAGTCATCCAGGTTTGTAGAATCCCTGGATGAAAAAATAGTGTTGGACTTGCCACCTCATATTCAGAAGGTTGGAGTATTTGTGAATGAAACAGTGGACCATATTTGTGCTTGCGTTTCCAAGTTTGAACTTGATTATGTGCAGTTGCATGGTGACGAAGACAAGTCGTTTGTTAAGGTGCTGCGTACGAAAGGTATCAACGTAATCAAGGTATTTAGGGTGTTGGATACGGTGCCAGCGAATATTCAGGACTATGTTGGCTTAGTAGATTACTTCCTTTTCGATACAAGCACCGTAAAATATGGAGGTTCCGGTAAACAATTTGATTGGAACATTCTTAAAGAGGTAGAAATGTCGGTTCCTTTTTTACTAAGTGGAGGCATCCGTTTGGAGGATATTGAGCAGATTAAAGCGCTTAAGCTTCCAATGCTTTATGGAATCGATGTAAATAGTCAATTTGAAGTAGCCCCAGGGCTAAAGGACATAGCGCGAGTGAGAGAATTAATAAAGCAGTTATGAGTTATCAGGTAGACAAGAAAGGATATTACGGAAAGTTTGGTGGCGCATTTATACCCGAAATGCTCTATCCAAATGTAGAGGAGCTGCGCGAACGCTACCTCTCGATTATTGAGTCAAATGACTTTCGAAATTCATTTGAACATCTACTAAAGACGTACGTGGGAAGACCTACGCCGCTGTATTATGCCGAGCGACTTTCGGAAAAATATCAGTCTCGAATTTACTTAAAACGGGAGGATCTGTGTCACACGGGTGCACACAAAGTCAACAATACGATTGGTCAGATCTTGCTTGCAAAACACTTAAAGAAGGACAAGATCATCGCAGAAACAGGTGCAGGTCAGCATGGCGTCGCCACTGCCACCGTCTGCGCGTTGATGGGGATGGAATGTGTGGTGTATATGGGTGAGGTCGACATGAATCGACAGAAACCAAATGTGGAGCGGATGAAATTATTGGGTGCACAAGTGGTACCAGCTACCTCCGGCAGTAAGACCTTGAAGGATGCAACCAACGAGGCGATGCGTCACTGGATAAATAACCCCGAAGACACGCACTACATTATAGGCTCTGTGGTTGGACCACATCCATATCCGGACATGGTTGCCAGATTCCAGTCGGTCATCAGTGAAGAAATTCAGTCGCAGCTCCAGGAGGAAGAGGGTAGAAATTATCCGGACCATGTTATTGCCTGCGTTGGAGGTGGAAGCAACGCAGCAGGAGCATTTTATCACTTCTTGGATAATCCAAAGGTAAACCTCATTGCATGCGAAGCTGCGGGGCTTGGCGTCACATCTGGACAATCTGCAGCAACAACCAAGCTAGGTAAATCAGGTGTACTTCACGGAAGCAAGACATTGCTTATGCAGACAGCCGACGGTCAGGTAGTGGAACCTTACAGTATTTCAGCAGGGCTGGATTATCCCGGCATTGGACCTTTGCATGCACATCTTTTTGATTCAGGTCGAGGTGAATTCTTTGCCATTTCGGATGAGGAGGCCATGTTGGCTGGTGTGGAGCTAAGTAAACTGGAAGGTATCATTCCTGCTATTGAGACTGCGCATGCTTTTGCAGTCTTTAAGAAGAAGACATTTAAGGAAAACGAGGTAGTAGTACTCAATCTTTCGGGAAGAGGCGATAAGGACTTGGAAACCTATATCAAGTGGGGCAAATATTAATGGATGGCTTATGACACTAAAAACATTAAATCGAATTGATTCGACTTTTTCGGCACACAAAAACATTCTTAATGTTTATTACACTGCAGGGTATCCTGCGTTGGAGGATACAGTAAGAATTGCTAAAAACTTGCAGGACGGCGGTGCGGACATGATTGAGATTGGGATTCCATTTTCTGATCCAATCGCAGATGGACCAACCATTCAGGAAAGCTCTATGGTTGCGTTGGAGAACGGGATGACGCTACCTCGATTGTTCGATCAGCTTAAGGGTTTGCGTAAAGAAGTTACGGTGCCTGTTCTTTTAATGGGTTACATCAATCCAATCCTGCAGTTCGGAATTGAGGCATTTTGTGCAGCGTGCGAGGAAGCGGAAATTGATGGGTTAATACTGCCGGATCTTCCAATACAGGAATACCTTGAGAGTTATCAAGAGTTGTTTGAAGTGCACGGTTTACATAATATTTTCTTAATAAGTCCAAATACTTCAGAAGAGCGTATTGAACTCATCGACCAAAAATCTAGTGGCTTTGTTTATATGGTGTCTTCTTCGAGCATCACAGGCGCGAAGAAAGGGATCGCTGATGAGCAGGTAGCCTACTTCGAACGCGTGAAGTCTATGGGATTAAAAAACTCGACGCTAATAGGTTTCGGAATTTCTGACCAGGAGACGTTTGATAAAGCCTGCCAATATGCAAATGGTGCCATTATTGGCAGTGCATTCATTAATCAATTAAGAAAGGATGCCTCTGATGAGGCCGTCCAGCAGTTCGTTAAAACAATAAAGGGATGATCATTCAACTAGAAAAGGACATTAGCAGTGAGTTACAAACCTCGTTGGTCAAAAGACTAGCAACAGCCAAGTATAAAACCACACACGTGGAAACACAGTATGGAAATTATATTGTAGGTACAGGCAAAAATGCTTTTGACATTCGAAGTATAGGCCATCTGGAGGGTATCAAAGATATTCACGTGGTTTCGGACGATTACAAGTTGGTTTCTGCTAAGTGGAAAGTAAACGAAACCGTCATAGATCTAGGCGATGAAGTACGCATTGGAGGTGGCAACTTTGCCCTGATGGCAGGTCCATGCAGTATTGAGGGTGAGCAAAACATTATTGATACGATTGATTTCTTAAAAGTTAACAACATTAAGATCATGCGTGGGGGAGTCTTCAAGCCTCGAAGCTCTCCATATTCTTTTCGAGGGTTAGGTATCGAAGGACTAAAGCTATGGCATCAATTAGCGAAGGAAAATGGAATCAAGATTGTGACAGAAGTGATGCAGGTTTCGCAAATTGAGGAGATGCATGATTATGTCGATGTCTTTCAGGTGGGGGCCAGAAACACGCAGAATTTCAACTTGCTGGACGAACTCGGTAAGGTAGATAAACCTGTGATGATTAAGCGAGGAATTTCCGGCACCTTGGATGAATTGTTGCAAAGTGCAGAGTATGTCTTTTCCGGTGGAAACGAGCGGCTGCTTCTTTGTGAAAGAGGGATCAGAACCTATGAAAAGGCTTCACGAAATACGTTTGATATCAATGCAATCCCAATACTCAAAAAGAAAAGCCACCTCCCTGTCATTGCGGATCCTTCGCATGGGATTGGAGTGCGGGATCATGTGACTGCAGTAGCCTTAGCTTCGACCGTAGCGGGTGCTGATGGGGTAATCTTTGAAACCCACTGCAAGCCTGAAGAAGCTTTTTCAGATGGACAGCAGACACTAGATTTTGAGGAGGGGAGAAGGCTCATTGATAAGATTAATCGGCTCAATGAGGTTATCTGATACAGAGAAAACAAAAAAGCTCCACCTCAATTGATGGAGCTTTATCTGATCTAGTGGATCAGGTAAGTATCAACAAAACTCTTCATATACCTGCTCAAGGTGATCGGCGATCATTTCAGCAGATCTTCCTTCAATGTGGTGACGTTCTACCATGTGCGCCAACTCTCCATCCTTAAAAAGTGCAATTGCAGGGGAAGACGGAGGGAATGGAAGTGTAAACTCTCGTGCTTTTTGTGTAGCCTCAGTGTCAAAACCTGCGAACACCGTAGTGAGATTATCTGGCTTTTTATCTGACTTTTCCAATGACAACAATACTCCGGGTCGGCAGGTGCCTGCAGCACAGCCACAAACGGAATTGATAACCATCAAAGAAGTACCATGGTGGTCTGATAAATGATTTTCTACTGCGTCTGCAGTGGTTAACTCCTCAAATCCATTCTGAGTTAACTGTGCCTTCATTGGCGCTACTAATTCTGCTGGGTACATATCTTCAATTTTTATTTTAACGTTTTACATAAATCCTAGTTCCAGCTTTGCCTCTTCAGACATCATGTCCGTGGCATAAGGTGGATCAAATGTCAGTTCAATGTTTACATCGTTTACGCCATTGACGGCCTTGACATTTGCCTCGATCTCGCTTGGGATGCTCTCCGCTGCTGGGCAAGAAGGGGAGGTTAGTGTCATCACGATTTCAACATTGTTTACGGGCAAGATGTTGATTTCGTAAATCAACCCTAGTTCATATACATCTACGGGGATTTCAGGATCGTACACATTCTTAATGCCTCGTATAATATCCTCTTTCAGTGCTAATATATCGTTCTCTGAAGTGCTCATTTCGCGTTTTCTTCTTTTGCTGAAGCTGTAACAGCATCGAGTTTCATTTGTTTTATCATGGCGGCAAATCCGTTAGATCGCTGAGTTCCAATGAACCGGTCCATATTGATTTGCGATGGAAAGTAAAGCTCGGCGTTAATCACATCTTCCGGTGTAGACTGACTCAACACACGAACCAGTAGACTGGCGAGACCTTTCGTAATGGCAGTGTTCGAATCAGCCTTGTACTGCATTCTTCCATCTTCCAATGAAGCAACCATCCATACCTTAGACTGACATCCTTTCACCAAGTTTTCGTCTTTTCTTTCGTCTTCCGGGAATTGGATCAACTCATTGCCTAAATCCATAACATAGTTGATGGCCATTTCCATGTCACCGTCCAGCATGGCGAATTCTTCAATGATCTCTTCCTGTCGCTTTTTTATTTGGTCCATTAGCTAAACCGCTTTACAATTTCGTGCAGGGACTTGCAAAAAATGTCGATTTCCTCTTTGGTATTGTAAACCGCAAAAGATGCCCGAACAGTTCCATCGATGCCAAAATGCTCCATTAATGGTTGGGTGCAGTGATGTCCCGTTCTGACTGCAATTCCTTTCACATCCAGGAGTTGTCCAAGGTCGTAAGAATGAATGCCGTCTATTAGGAATGAAATAACACTGGCCTTATTTTGGGAGGTGCCATAAGGGACGAATACATCCATGGAAGAGAGCTGATCGGTGGCATAGCGCAGCAGATCTTGTTCATGTGCTTGAATTGCCTCGTGTCCAAGTTCTTCAATGAATTCGATGGCCTTACCAAATGCAATAACATCTCCAATGTTAGGTGTACCGGCTTCAAACTTGTAGGGGATGTCATTGTAGGTAGTGCCCTCAAAACTAACATCCTTGATCATTTCACCACCACCTTGGTAGGGAGGCATCGATTCTAGCACATCTCTTCTTCCATAAAGAATGCCCACTCCCGTAGGGCCATACATTTTGTGGCTTGAAAAAGCTAGAAAATCGCAATCCAGCGCTTGAACGTCGAGTTTCTTATGTGGAGCTGCTTGTGCAGCATCAACGAGCGTAAAGGCTCCATACTGATGGGCCAATCGGATGATCTCCTTCACGGGGTTGATAGTGCCCAGTGAGTTAGATATGTAATTAACGGCAACCATCTTTGTCCGTTCATTGAGTAGCTCTTTGTAGCTTTCAATGATGATTTCCCCTTTTTTATTCACAGGGATCACTCGGATTTTTGCCCCTTTCTGTGCTGCAATCAACTGCCATGGAACAATATTTGAATGATGTTCCAGGTGCGAGAGAATTATCTCATCACCTTCTGCAAGGTTGGCGGACCCCCAGGATTGTGCTACGAGGTTGATACTTTCGGTAGTCCCTTTCGTAAAAATGATCTCGTCTGCTTCTCCACTGTTGATAAATCGGTGTACCTGTTCCCGCGTAGCTTCATAAGCTTTGGTAGACCGCTCTGCCAGCGTGTGGATTCCTCGATGGATATTCGCATGGTCAGCCTCGTAAAAGTGCGTCATTGACTGCACAACGGTGTCCACAGTTTGGGAAGAGGCTGCATTGTCAAAGTAGATTAATGGTTTTCCATTTACCTCCTGGGCTAAGACGGGAAATCTTTTTCTGATCGCTTGTACGGACAGCTGTTCGGCGGTCTCCATCATTTTACGAAAGCTTTTGATCAATGAGGGCTTGAACCTCGTTGATGACAGCGTCTAGACCAATGTGGTTCATGGTTTCCGTTGCAAAGGCATTCAGAAGCATGGCTTTTGCGTTTCTTTCATTGATTCCTCTGGCCCTGAGATAGAAGACCGCATCTTCATCCAACTGGCCCGAAGTACAGCCATGCGAACATTTTACATCGTCTGCCCAGATTTCAAGCTGCGGCTTCGTATGTAAGGTTGCATCGTCAGATAGTAAGATGTTGTTGTTCGACTGAAACGCATTTGTTTTTTGCGCATCTTGTCTCACATAGATTTTGCCATTGAAAACACCTGTGGATTTCTCGTCTAAAATCCCCTTATATAGCTCATTACTATAAGAGTTTGGTTTGATGTGATCTACGCTGGTGTTGTTATCTACATGCGATTTTTTGTCTAGGAGAAAGATTCCATACATGTGTCCTTCACAGTTTTCATCTTCCAGATTAATGGTCAGGTTATTCCGAACCATTGCTCCCTCAAAGGAGAACGTATTGCTGTAAAACTGGCTATCTCTCGCCACACTGGAGAAAAGAGTTTCGTGACTGTAAGTCTGATCGTGGTAGTTCTGAACTTTGGTATGAAAGGCATGCGCATTCCTTCCCACTTCATATTCCACGTATGAGTTATTAAACGTACGGTTCGCAGCACTCGATAGTAGTTTCTCGAAAACCCGCAACGTATCACCATCTTTCACCTGCACTTTAATGCGCGGGTTGGCGATTCCAACACTGTTAAAATGGTACACAAATACGGGAAGCTTAGTTCCGGAATGAATCGTGGTCTCACTTGGTGCAAGGGCAGCATTCAACAGACTAAACGGATCATGCTTACCTTCTGTGACTTCACTGACCTCAAGCGCAAGGTCATCCTGAATTGTCGAAGCTTGTTGGTTAAGCTGACCATTTACGAAGATAAGATGACTGCCGTCTTCTTGGTACAGTAAGTCCCTATCAACAGTAATTTCTCCGGCCAGGCTCCAATCGATATTCTTTTCGAGGATCGATGTGATCGGTGTGAACTTATACGATTCCGACTTCTTATGCGGTAACCCTGTTTGTTGCAATGTTTCCCAAGCTTTGGCTTGGTAGGGGGCAGAACCTACTTTTGATCCCAGCGCCTCCAATATCGTAGATTCTTGGATCATACAACTGCCAATTCTTCCTTAATCCAATCGTATCCTTTTTGCTCCAACTCAAGCGCAAGTGACTTATCTCCGGACTTTACAATCTGGCCTTTGTACAAGACATGCACAAAGTCAGGCACGATGTAGTCCAATAGTCTTTGATAATGCGTAACCACGATTGTGGCTGTGTTTTCAGATTTCAGCTTATTTACACCGTCTGCGACGATCTTCAATGCATCAATGTCTAGTCCTGAGTCTGTCTCGTCCAAAATGGAAAGTCTCGGCTCAAGCATGGCCATTTGAAAGATTTCGTTTCGCTTCTTTTCGCCTCCAGAGAAGCCTTCATTAAGCGATCTGCTTAGCAAGGATTGGTCTATGTCTACTAACTTCATTTTCTCTTTCATAAGCTTGAGAAAATTCACCGCATCCAGAGCCTTTTCTCCTCTAGACTCTCTGACCTGATTCAAGGCAGTCTTTAGGAAATTGGTGGTGGAAACGCCTGGTATTTCAACAGGGTATTGAAAGGCCAAAAAGATTCCTTTTTGTGCGCGTTCCTCAGGGCCAAGTTCCAATAGGTCCTCGCCAAGGTACTCCACAGTTCCGTCGGTAATTTCATAATCTTCTTTACCAGCCAAAACGGAGGCCAACGTGCTCTTACCAGATCCATTGGGGCCCATGATGGCATGTACTTCTCCGGCATTTACCTCTAGATTGATTCCTTTTAAAATTGCTTTGTCCTCAATGGAGGCGTGTAAGTTATTGATCCTTATCATTTCGTTCTTTTTTGATTATCCAACACTTCCCTCAAGGGTAAGCGCTAACAGTTTTTGTGCTTCCACTGCAAATTCCATCGGAAGTTTGTTCATCACTTCTTTTGCAAATCCATTTACAATAAGTGCAACCGCAGATTCTTCGTCTATGCCTCGTTGTTGGCAATAGAATATTTGATCTTCACCGATTTTGGATGTGGTTGCTTCGTGCTCGATCTGTGCAGTTTTATTTTTTATGTCTATGTATGGAAACGTGTGTGCACCACATTTGTCTCCCATAAGGAGTGAGTCGCATTGAGAAAAATTACGTGCATTGTCTGCGCGTTTCATTACCTCTACTTGTCCTCTATAGCTGTTTTGCGACTTGCCAGCAGAAATCCCTTTTGATACAATACGGGATCGGGTGTTTTTTCCAATATGGATCATTTTAGTCCCGGTGTCCGCTTGCTGATAGTTGTTGGTTACGGCCACAGAGTAGAATTCACCCACAGAATGGTCTCCCTTCAAAATACAAGAAGGGTATTTCCAGGTAACAGCAGAGCCTGTCTCAACTTGTGTCCATGAAATTTTTGCGTGATCCCCTGCGCAAATACCTCGCTTAGTTACAAAGTTGTAGATGCCTCCTTTGCCATTCTTATCACCAGGATACCAGTTTTGGACCGTTGAGTATTTTACTTCTGCGTTTTTGGCTGCATAGATTTCCACTACAGCAGCGTGCAGTTGGTTTTCGTCTCGCATGGGAGCCGTACAGCCCTCAAGGTAGCTGACATAACTTTCGTCATCAGCAACAATGAGCGTCCGCTCGAACTGGCCAGTGTTGGCGGCATTTATTCTAAAGTAAGTAGAAAGCTCCATTGGGCATCTTACTCCTTTAGGAATGTAACAAAATGAACCGTCGGAGAATACAGCAGAATTAAGTGCAGCGAAGTAATTGTCATTTGCGGGTACCACAGATCCCAAATACTTCTTCACCAATTCAGGATGTTCTTTTACTGCCTCACTGAATGAGCAGAAGATTACACCAAGTTCTGATAGTTTTTCTTTGAAAGTAGTAGCTACCGATACGGAGTCGATAACGGCATCTACGGCAACTCCTGTAAGTCTTTTTTGCTCTTGCAACGAAATTCCAAGACGTTCAAATGTTTTCAGCAATTCTGGGTCTACCTCATCCAAGCTTTGAGGCTTCTTGTCTTGCTTAGGCGCAGAGTAGTAGCGAATGGCTTGATAGTCAACTTTTGGATAGCTAACGTTAGGCCAGTTCGGTTCAGTCATTTTTTGCCATTGATCAAACGCCTTTAAGCGCCAATCCAATAACCACTGAGGCTCTTCTTTCTTAGCAGAAATAAATCTGATAATATCTTCATTAATTCCTAAGGGAGCTTCATCAGCTTCAAAGTCTACTGACCAGCCGTGTTCGTACTCTTTTGAGGTGAATTCCTCTAATATTTGCTCATCTGTACTCATTCAGATCAAGTTGTTTTAAGATGCAAAGATACACCCTATTTATACTATTTCTAAATAGAACAGATTAGTCACCATAAGGTTTCCTTATTGTGACTAACTTTTTTATAAGCCCGTCTTATTCCTGGAAAATAAGGTGTTTATTGACGCTTTCTTCGAGTGAAATGAAAGTTTCTGTGCTCTCAATTCCATCTACTTTTTGGATTTTATCGTGCAATACATCCCGCAGGTGCTGGGTATCTTTACAATAGATCTTGCAAAAAATATTATAGTTACCTGTAGTATAACGTATAGTTGCGATTTCGCTGATCTCCTTCAGTTTCGATACTACCTCATCATAAAGTGAACTCTTTTCGAGGTATATTCCCAAGAAGCAGGTAATGTCATAACCAAGTTTTCCGTAATCAATTTTCAGTGTGGTGCCTTTAACCACTCCCATTTCCTCTAGTTTTTTCATTCGAACGTGAACAGTACCACCGGATACGAAGACTTTTTTAGCCACTTCTGTGTAGGGCATTTTAGCATCTTCTGATAATATGTTCAGAATTTTGAGATCTATGTTATCAATTTCGTAATTCTTACTCATGTTACTAGCCAAGATTTATTAATATGTAAAATTAGTGAACAGTTATTGAAAATAACATAAAAATT
>CAZQJU010000049.1:0-27745 GCA_964593185.1 uncultured Roseivirgaceae bacterium | reverse complement strand
GTAAAAAATTTTACTGAATCATCATACTAATCCAGTGCGGGATCAATTTTTTTCTTTCTTCCATCATTTGATTGAATTCCCGATTATCTGCACCCGTTACTAATCGCAACATCGGCTTGCCCATAAATGGAAATATGGTCAGGCTCATCAGGTTCATCATAATATGTACTGGATTTATTTTACCTACCCTATCCTTACCAATTCGATCCACCAATTGGTGATAGATGTATAGGTCTTGAAATTTTCTTCCTTCAACAACTTTTTCAAAAAAATCCTCGGGGCGTCTTCTAAGTTCGTTTAGGATAAAGTTCGGAATATCAGGGTTTGATTTAATGCGATCTATGTACTTCGTGGATATCAGCTCAAACTTCTCCTCCAAACTTGTTGTCTCGTCCTGAAAAATCTTAAAAATACTTTTCATAAACACGGATATGGCTTCCATCATGATTTTATTGAAAAGCTTCTCTTTGCTCCTATAATAATAGTTGAGCAAAGCAAGATTGATGCCTGCCTTTTCAGCAATATCCCTTGTTTTTGTAGCTGCGAAACCATTCTTCATAAATAAAGATGTGGCTACTTCTTTGATCTTCTCTTCCGTGTTTAGCTCTTCTGCCATTTTACAAATATAGAAAATTATACGAATGATTTAATCAATTGTTTAAATTTTTGATTAAAAAATTAGTGCCGGCTCCTCTACTTAAGTTGATGACCTACTATCGATTTTGACTTGGGCTTTGTACATCTTCCTTATCCCTCAAACCACTTTTTAAAGCGGGTTATTTTATCCGAAGGAACAACAATGCGCTCATCCACGGCTACTTTGGTATTCACCTTCATTTTTCTTGAAGAATAAGGAATGACTTCTTCGATCGTCTCTATGTGTACCAAGTACTGCCTATTTACCCGAAAAAACTCCCGACCTACCTCTTCTTCGATCTTTTCCATCGTTTTGTCCATCACGTATTTGGTACCTGAATTGGTCACCAGATATACAATCCGATCCTTGACATAAAACAAAGCGACATCCTTTGCAGCAATGGATCTCATCTTACCCCCATAACTCACAGAAAAACGATCTTTGACGTTTTCCTTTTGATTGCGAAAATCTGAGAAAATACCTGTAAGCTTTTGACTCCATAATGACTCGGCCCTACGATTAAGTGAATGAAACTTCGTAAGGCTTTTTTCCAACTCCTCTTTTGCAATGGGCTTTAGCAAATAGGCTAAGCTGTTCTGCTCAAATGCCCGAATCGCATATTCGTCATAGGCAGTAGTAAATACGATGGGTGTATCAATGTTCACCTCTTTAAAGATGTTAAAACTCTGATCATCCGAAAGATTGATATCTAAGAATACCAGATCACACTGGTTGGTGGTAAACCACTTAATCGACTCTTCAACAGAAGTTAGAACTGCCTTGGTGTGAATGGAAGCATCAATACTTTTAAGTAACATCTCTAACTTATCAGAGGCCAGTTTTTCATCTTCAACAATGACTACTTCTATCATCAATCCTTTTTGTCTAAAAGTGGTAATTCAGCAAAGTAATATGCATCTTCAATGTAAAATTCCGGTAAGCTGTTTGCTAGCATTTGATACCTGTTTAGCAGGTTTTTCTGCCCAATACCTGTACTGGGAAGTGCATCCTTTCTGGCTTGGTAGTTGTTCTTAACTATCAATTTACTGTCGCAGGTCAGCAATTCTATGGTCAACGGGTTGTTCTTGGTCACAATGTTGTGCTTAAATGCATTTTCGATCACGATCTGCAAGGCCATGGGGGGGATGTATCGTTCCAAATCCTCAGATTTGATCTTCATGCATATGTTTATTGCATCTTCATGCCTGATCTTCTGCAAAAAAAAATAGGAATTTATAAAGTCCACCTCCTTCTTTAAGGCCACCAGCTCCTCATTGTTCAGCTCAAGCACATACCGAAATACTTCCGAGAATTTTCGGATAAACTTGTCCGAAAGTTCAATGTCATTGTAAATCAGGCTGGAGAGCACATTCAAGGAATTGAATAAAAAGTGTGGATTGACCTGGTTTTTGAGAGCTTCAAATTTTGAGATATAATTCTGACGTTCAAGATCTTTTGCTACGTCCGTTATTTCTTTTTTGTCCTCATTTAGCGAAATGTATTCGTGGAATGAAAAAACCATAAAAACTGCAATAAAGAACATCAACATAGTAATGACCTGATACTTTGAATCATCTTCATAGTCGTCGTCTCCAAACATGATGAATGACTTCCCAAGCATAAAAATCATGGTAAAAATTGCAACCAAAATTAGAATGCTGCTCATCTCATAGATCAGTCTTTGAAAGCTCATCTTCTCCCAGCTATAGTACTTATCTAGCCATAGAATGACCAAGTTTGCAAGGGAGCCTATTGCGAGGGAGAGCAGGAAAAAGAAAGGTACGTCTCTGACAAACTCCAGTACGACATCTGAAGTTTTGGTGTAATCGCCAGCAATGAACTCCTCAATCGCCAAAAGAGAGGCGATGGTGACAGAAGTAAAGATGTAATAAATCACATACCTCCTATCCTTTAACAATTGAGAAATCTTGAATGCCATACTTAAGCTGCTTATATATTGGAATTTAATAGCCGACATAGCACAAGGTCTACTGAATCTTCCAACGTGTTCATTTTGGCTATCGCCTCATCATCAATCATACTATCAAATGAATCTTCTATGTCAAGCACAATATCAACAATATGTGTCGAATTGATCTTAAGATCGGTAATGAAATGTGTTTCACTCTTGATCCTGGCTGCTTAGGCTTCCTCTGGGAGATAAGACTTGATGATTGTAACCAAGCGCTTCTAGATAATTGTATTTTGATTCATTGCTTCCATTTTACTCGATGATGTGAACCCCTTCAGCTACCTGACTGGCATAGAAGTAGCCAAGTGCATCTTCATTAGGGTTGGTGATATTTCTGACGTTTCCCTTCACAGGTATCGGAGGAGTGTCGATCAAAGCTCCTGTTTTACCGGCCTGATCAAATAGCGTGAAATAGTAATTGTAGCCATTTTCAGAGAGGCCTACCTGCCTAACTTGAACTTGATCACCAGGATCAAAGACGACCTCCTCGTTCGGAAAGTACCCTTCGATTTGGTTACCGTTGAAGAACTCATCGTTTGCGATTAGATTATTCTTATTGCCAGGATTAGGAAGAATCTGAAGTTCTCCATCAAGGTAGGTCTCCCAAAAGTAATAGTTAGCTACTTCAGCGGGATCTGTGAAATCAATGGCGATCTTGATGCCCTCATCTTCAAACAGGTTACCCTCCTCAAATTGCTGATAGATGGCATCAATTTCGGGGACACTTAACAATGTTTCGAATGCCTCGTACTCTTCTCCATTCCAGATAATGTGTAGGGTATACATTTCATCAAGTGTTGGTGAAAGGCTTTCGTTTGTGTACAGCCCATCATTGGTCTCCATAAAATCGTACCTGGCACCATCGCTGGTGGTTACCCACACTTCAGCGCCACTTGCACGAGGTGTTTCCTCGTTCCGAAAAAAGTCTCCGACGACTGAAAGCTTAATCTGATGTATTTGATTGGTGGGATCATCCACTAATTCTATTCTTCCCTCGACTACCAGTAACTGATCTGGAGCGCCCAGATCTACCGTTGTTTCCTGATCACAGGACAGTAAAGTGATCATGATTGCAAGAACCATCAGTAAGTTGACGTATTTGACTATATGCTTTTTCATTTTGATTAGAATTTAAAATTGTACGTGATATTTGGTGTGACACCGAAGAGTGCGCTCTTGAATGCGTTGGTTTCGCCTGGATTTTCTTCATCTTCGATAAAGTAGATACTATTGGCATTGATCCTGTTATAGACATTATATAGCCCAAAAACCCACTCACCCCTGTTTTGCTTCCCATTCTTGGGTCTTCTCTTCAATGTTGCCGAAAGGTCCAGGCGGTGGTAGGTTGGAAGCTGGTCTTGGTTTCTCTCTGCAAAATGCGGCACTATGATCCCAGCATATTCATACCTTCCTTCGGGAAAAGTGCTCGGAAGACCGGAAGCAAGAATGAAAGTTCCTGAAAAGCTCCAACGCTTGCTTAGCTCGTAAATTCCAGTAATGGACAGATCATGCAGTTTATTAAAGTTGGTGGCGTACCACTGGCCATTGTTGATGCCCGGATCCCCCGCACCAAATCCATCTACCCGTCGCTCACTTCTGGAAAGCGTGTAGCTTATCCAGCCCGTCAGTTTACCCGTACTTTTCTTCAAGTAGAATTCTGCACCATACGATCGACCATCGCCAGACAAAATCTGTGTTTCAATCTGATTATTTGCAATGATATCCGCTCCGTCCACATAGTCCACCATGTTGCGGATGTCCTTGTAGTAAAGCTCTAGGGAAGCTTCGTAGCCATTGTCATTGAAATTCCTGAAGTAACCGACTGCAAACTGATCCGAAAACTGTGGGTCGATGTATCTGCCACTCGGAGCCCAGACATCAACGGGTGTTGGCGAGGTACTGTTTGAAATCAAATGCAAGTACTGAAACATGCGGTTGTAACTTGCCTTGATGGATTGTTCGTCGTTCAATACATAGGTCAATCCTATACGCGGCTCCCAGTTATTGAATGCTTTAATGCGCCCTTGATTACTGAACGATTCTGTCCCAACTGTAATCCCGGCTTCGTACCGATTCAATACCTGATTGTAAGTAACAGGGGTATCATTCTCATAAATAGGAATGTCTTGGGCACCTGTTCTCACAAATCGTGAAAACCTGGTACCGACATCAAGTAAGAAGTTACCTTCCTCAAGATGATAGCTCAGGTAGGCACCCTGCTCAACAGCATATTTCTCATCCAGCTTTGACTTTGAAATATTTGAACCTTCCAGCGGCATGATTTCCGCAGGGTTGAAGGTATACCACTTTTGATCAAGCCCGAATTCAACGTTGTTTTCTCCTTTTAAGTAATAGGTTAAATCTGACTTTAGGTTGTAAGTGATGACGTTCGATGAAATTCTACTCTCGGCGCCTGTGGCAAGGTTGTCGATGGAATAGTCGTAATTACTATAAATAGCAGAGAAGTTAGCGAACAGCTTATTGCTGAAAACCTTGTTCCATCTCAATGTGCCGGTGGCGTTGCCCCATCCATTGCTGAAGATTCCTCCCAACGCCAGTTTATCTCTTCCAAAGTAACCGCTGAGAAAAACACGGTTGTTATCATTAAGTTGATAGTTCGTTTTGAGATTTAAATCATAGAAATAGGCTGTATTGTTATTACCAAGAGCCCTTAAAATGGCATCCCCATAGGATCTCCTTCCAGCAATCATGAAGGACCCTTTGTCTTTTACAATCGGGCCTTCATACAGTGCTCGGGCTGAAATCAAGCTAATACCACCTTCGCCTACGTATTCCTTCACGTTTCCTTCTTTCTGTCGAACATCCAAAACTGAACTCAGCCGACCCCCATACCTTGATGGAATGCCGCCTTTGTAAACCTTCACATCTTTTACTGCGTCAGGATTGATGGCGGAATACAGCCCTAGTAAATGGGCGGAGTTGAAGATTACTCCCTCATCCAACAAGATAAGGTTCTGGTCTGCTGAACCTCCTCTGACATTAAACCCGGAAGACCCATCGCCTACGGATGTGATGCCAGGTAGCAATTGGATGGAACGAATAATGTCAGGTTCACCTAGTACGGCAGGAATCTTTTTGACGGTTTTTGCCGAAAGCTTAATCGTACTCATTTCATTGTTAGAAATGTTTTTGTTAAGGGCTTCCGTTCGTACCACTACTTCTTCCAACAGCGATGCGCCACCAGTCAACTCAACACTTAATGTCTGATCTTCCGTAAGCTCAAGTCGGGATTCATACGTCTCGAAACCAACGTAACTAATGGAAACGGTATACGAGCCACTCGGTACGGATACGGAGTAGAAGCCATACACATTCGTAATGTTCCCTACGCCCAGTTCTTTAATCAAGACCGTTGCACCAATGAGATCTTCACCAGTACTAGCGTCCTTTACATAGCCGCTCAGTGTTGCTTCTTTTTGTCCCAGACAGACAAGCGAAAGAAGTAACGCGTGCAATAGAAAAATAGTCCTTGTCATTTTGATAATCGTTTTTGTTGACCTCAAAATGAAGGAGTCATGAAAGCATCTAATAAAATAGATTACTCAACCCTGCATTTACCTGACTGAACACTGCATATTTACGCTTAGTGACTTCACAATAGGTATGAAAAGGACTAAGACTTGCCCCAAGGGGTTACTCCTAGAAGGGAAAATTCAAAATGTTCACTTGTTGTAGCAGTTAATTTTTAGCCTTGTCCTCGCCCCACTCTGCCA
Organism: uncultured Roseivirgaceae bacterium; assembly: GCA_964593185.1. Lineage (GTDB taxonomy): Bacteria > Bacteroidota > Bacteroidia > Cytophagales > Cyclobacteriaceae > Ekhidna. Next base: position 21,402 of record CAZQJU010000049.1, on the reverse strand, counting down.
TTAAGCCAATTATTGGGACCAGTTTCTGACCTTCATCAGTCAGGCCATATTCCACATTTACTGGTATCTTGTCACTAATGACGTTCCTGTGGATGATCTTATCTTCCTCCAATTCCCTCAACTGTTCGGTTAACACTTTATTGCTGATACTTGGTATGAATTGATTGATCTGTCCAAATCGCTTGGGTGAATTCCTGATGGTAAAAAGTATGATAAATTTCCATCGCCCACCCATTACTGACATAAGCGCTGTAACAGGACAATTTTCCGGGTTTTTGTATGTATACCTCATTTTCTAGTTACTTCCAGGTTACTACTATACGACATCTAGCTTCTCACTACGTGTAAAAGACAATACTTTTGAAAGGTTACTAAAATAAACCTAGTTACTTAATGAAACTAATGCAAGCATGGACCTAAGTGCTTTTTTCACAAAGGTTATGTACAGCCAACAAAAAGGAAATCATGGGAAAAATAAACTTGAAGGTAGCAGTATTTAAGGGAAAGGAAGCCTCCGTAAATAGCTACTTATTCGAAAATGGGCAGTCTATGATCGTTATGGACGTCCTAAGAAACAGCAAGGAGGCGCTAGAGTTGGTCGAGGTCATGAAAAAGAAGAAATTACCGCTTACGCATATCTTGATTACGCATGGACACCCAGATCATTACATCGGTATGAACGAAGTGTCTAAAGCCTTTCCAAAAGCAAAAATTGTGACACCTTCGGCTGAAATTAAAGCAGATATTATAGGGTTTAGTCAATACATGGAGAGCATTGGCTGGTTAGATGGAGAGCCAAGCCTAAAGCCCAGAACAACAGAAAATCCTGATGGTTTTGATTATGAAGGAGCTATTGATGTGCTGGAGTCGAACACATTGGAGCTTCGGGGAGGTGGCGTCCTAGAGATTGACACTCAATACCTTTCAGCGGAGGCTGAGCATCTTTCTACGGTGTTTTCAAAAGACCTCAATGCGCTTTTTACTTCTGATTTTTGTTACAACGGAGTACATCTGTGGCTAGGTCCAGGAGTCTCAGAAGCGCACATCATAAATTGGAAAAAGGAGTTACATCGATTGAAAGAAAATTATGGCGGTTCCAACATCACCATCTACCCTGGACATGGAGATAAGGCCGGTTCAGAGTTGTTCGACACAGTGCTAGACTACTTGACTGATTTTGAACAAGCGATCGACAGTTCAACTACCAAAGAGCAGGCTATGAATGTCATGAAAGATCAATATCCCGATTGGAAACAAGACGATTTTCTTCTTGTGTACAGCGTCAATCACCATATGGACCTGAAAAATTCAGATCGGTAAGATGGATAGCATGTTTGTTTTGGCTAGCGGATGCTTGATTTTGTAAGCTGGCTCCAGCTTCAGATGTCGGAAGCATATGTTTTACTTCGTGAAATCATCTATCTCGGTGTAGACTTCCACAGACACGCGTTCTACCAACTCATGCATTGACTGCATCTGCTGGTGTCTGCCTTCATTCCAAAACTTTTGCCAATCCTTTACGGAGTCCCATCTAGCTACCGTCTTCACCTCGGTGGGGTCCTTATCATTTTGAATCATAAAACTCCCCCTTGCACCTTGAACCTCCTCATGAATTTTGTTGGTTGTTAGTTTCCATGATGCTATGAAAGGTCTTAATTGCGCTGGCTCAACTTTCCACGTATATACTACTCTTATCATTTCTTAACATTACTACTTTGCCTCATCCTCAGGAACCCTTCAACAGCCAATACACGACTGATCGGGTACTACTTACGAGTGAAATTTAAGCCCAAAAAGGAATTATCGGACCATTTTGATTTAAAGAGTAATTGGAGACCACTACTATGAATTCAAGACATATACCCCTGACAACAACTGAACAGGCCAGCAGTAACAACATGAGACAAGACATCAATCAAATACTACCATTAATCAGTCTAATCAAGTTTGCTTAGCAGTTGCTCTTCGTAGTTCTTTATCGCAATCAAGATTTGAGGATCGTTTTGATACGCCTGCTTAAGTTCTTCAAAAGCGTGCTTCCCACGAGGATCTGAAAGGTTTACAAGCTGAAGTGCATTGTACAATACATCATTCAACTGCTCTTCTTCGACTGCTTTTCTAAGTTGGTGATAGATGGTCTCATAGCCTTGATCTCCAGCACCTAAAGCACCGAGCGTATTTGCAGCTGCGAGTCGATGATCCCAGGTTGGTGTGGCTAAAGTCCAATGTTTAGCTTCATTGTTCCTTAAGGATTCAAGTGCTAATTCAGCACCTCTTTGATCCTGAAGCCACTGTAAGCCATTTAGTGCACTTATCAAACTTTGATTTTTCCAAGACGGCTTATCCTTTAGCCCTACCAGTGCGTCATATGCCTCTAGACTTTTAGTCTTGCCCAATGCGATGGCAGCTGCATTGGTAACGCGATCGCTCCAATCGTCGAATAGGTCAATGTAAAGGGCTGAATATTTTGGATCCCTCGTCATCCCTAAAAACCAAACGGCACTCGATTTTACCCAAGATTCCTCGTCCTGTATGACAGAAAGTAGCATGGCCTCCGTGGTTTTGTCAAGATGTAGTTCTCCATTGTTTACTAACAAACTCTGCAATTGCCAAAGCGTGAGCATTTTCAATCTCCAGTAGCTTTCAGAGGAAAGAATGACGGAACGCATTGCATGATAGATTTTCTTCTTCTCATCAAGAGGAGATTCTTGACTCGCTATATTTCCCAACTGGCCGAGTGCATTGATTCTAGCCAGGATATCTTTTGAATAAAGAAATTGATTTAACCATTCATCGCTACTTTTCTCCAACCGCTCTTCCTTCACCCAACTGCTTTCGAAATCGAAATTTACGAACCCAGGTTCTTTAGCTAACTTGAAGAGGTAGGTATTCTCCTTTTTGGGTTCAATGTAGATTTCTTCTACTTGGCTATCCAACTCCAACCACATCTTTCCCTGAAAGAATTCAGTAGTATTAAATTTAGTTTCAAGCGTATCAAGCTGTTGTAGTTGATCTACAGAAAGCACTAAGGTTTTCTCCTTTTCATCCCACGTTTTACGCACTTCGAAAACAGGATGACCAATCCCGAAAACCCACTGGTTGAAAAACCATCGCGAATCCTTAGCAAGCTCTTCATTCACAATCGCTATAAAGTCCTCCGTGGTGGCATTCTTTCCTTTACATTTTTGACTGAAATTTTTAATTATCCGCATCCAGACTTCATCACCTACTTGCTTTCTGAGCATATGAAGCACCGTTGCCCCGTGTAGATAGGGATGATTGCTTCTCACAAAAGGAGTTATATCTTCGGGCTCCAGGTTTACCACTGGCTGTATATTCCCGGAATTCCAATCGTTGAGGTACGTAGTCAATTGTGGGCTGTACTGATACGAAAGATACTCTTCACTACCGTTCCTATATTCATTGTATAGCCCTGCCAGATGTCTCGAAAGACCTTTGGTGAGCCATGCATCATACCAAGAGGTGGGAACAATGTGTACCCCAAACCATTGACTAGCTAATGCTTCACTTTCCACAATATCCCATAGCCATTTGAAGTCTTTGTGTGTGACCCAATCGTCCACCATATTTTCTGTAATGGTGGAAGTCATCATGTTTCCTTGCCAACCTGCAAACTCTTGCACAAAGATTTGAGTATATGAAGGGAACGGATAACTGATCCCTGTTACCATGGAATAAAAATCCATCATGTCTGGAAGCCTTTCCACCGTAGCCGCCGTAGCATCAGCTTCGTGCGGGTAGCAAGCACTTATGATTTCTACCTCACCAAACGTCTGGGTTACCGGTAAGTATTTTCCTACCACAAATGAGGTCAGGTGAGGCGGATATGGCTGATCTGTTTTCCATTGAAATGTACGGGTTCCGTCCTTATTATCTTCAATAGATGTCAGTCTGCCATTTGAAAGCACCTGCAGGGGCTTCGCTACGGTTAGGGACAGCTCTGTCGTTCGAAAATCAGAATTGTCAAAATTTCCTGGAAACCAAAACTGATTTCCTTCGGGTTCTCCCACAGACCAAATCTGCTTTTGTCTGTTAGGTTCCGTTGTTGATGGCTCAAAGAAGCGAACACCCGCACCTAAGCTTCCCCAGATATTGTTGGGATCGGTTTCGTTTATCCATCTGGTTGAATAGCTAATCGTCACAGTAATCGATTCTCCTCGATCGTAGGTTCTGTCCAGTTCAATGGAAAGGTTGTCCTTGTCTTTTTCAGCATGGTAATTAAACGAAAGTTCCTTCTCAGCCTTAACGTTATCGATCTCTAGTCTTCTGCCCTCAAGCAGAATCGATTTCGTCGGGGCTAGGATTGCGATTTCCAACGTCGTGTGTCCTGCCAGGGACTGCTCTTCCCAAACCGGTTTCAATGAAAATGCTTGATGCCGCACATCTATCTGCTGGGTAAAACTAGCCTGACCTAATTGGAATAGCAGCAGTAATATCGTATACTTCATCATATTTGTATAGCAAGAAAAAACCGCTCTTTTGGTTTAGAATGCGCCCCTATCCGATTGTAAAACTTGATAGCTCCTTCATTGAATGTTGGTGTTTGCCATTGAATGTGACTGCATCCCAATCTCGCGGCGCTTTGTTTAACTTTATCCATTAACCTCTCGCCAATCCTTTGCGATCGATAGCTCTCCAATACAAACAGGCAGTCCAAGTACAGATAGTCGGTCGCTTCCCAGGTGGCGTATTGCTTCATATAGGTCGCATAGGCAATTACCTCACCCTCATTCTCGGCAACCAGGCAGTAAAGTCTAGGCTCTTTGGCAAAAAGATCCACCGACAGTCTTGACACTTGACCGTTCAGTTCGAATGGAAGTTTTTCATAAGCTGCATGCAACGTGCATAAGTGCAAAATCCTTGGTAAGTCATTTTTTTCAACAGGTCTTATGTTAATTGAATTGCTCATGAGTACGTCCAAAGTCTAAGTCCGATAAATCCATAAGACCATAAAAAAACCGAGATCACGACAAGTGAAGTGCTCACGAAAACATAGTACCAGGAGGCGCGTGTCTTGTAAGGGTCTGACACAAGTAACTCATCGATTATTCCATCTTGCGAGATTGCGTTAAAACTTGCCGCTAGTAGTACTGTGTACGTATAGATTTTTGTCATTCTTCCTTTATCCACTTTGTTTGTTTGATGCCAATGCTTAGGAAACTCATTGTACTGCATCAAATTAAGTTCCCAATATGCTTGCTCAGGTCATCCGGTTTAAGTAGCACAATGCACACCGGTTTGCTTACCAATTCATTTCATAAAACGATACGTAGCTTTGACCAAAAATATGTTTTGCGGGGCTGCATCAGCTAATCCACCTCTAAGCGTTGGGAGTAGGTCATCGTCCAAGGCACCCTCTGTAGAAATGTCTTGTGACCAGACCAAATACAACTCAGAACCTGGTGTGTATTCCCATCTAACCACCAGATTGGAACGAAACTGTACAAATGAAAAGTCTGGATCAAAAAAGCTGAAATCCGCTTCATTGTCCATATTTTCATCTACTTCATACACTCCATCACGCAAGGAGACCTGCGCTGCAGTATACCTAACAAATCTCCCATCAAACGAGCTTGATAAGGGATCATCTACGTGCTTAAATTCTTTAAATATCCCCCGTGAGATGAAAGGCTGCCCCCAGTATTGCACACTTAGGTCAGGTGTGATGATGTAATCAATTCGTAGCGGAATTCTGAATGTATGTTGTGAAACTGTCCCATTGACATACCTTGCTTCGCCTTCCAGGTTTTCAGTATTACCTACAAACTGTAGCTGGTCATAATTCCATGAATAAAACGGGGAAAGCGACAACTGAAGCGCATTGGTTGGTTGATACGTAAGTGTACTAAAGATATCACGGTAATGATTGTCTGCATTGAAATTATGCTGCCACCTATATGTCACATTGAGCCGGACCTTTTTTCGACTGTCAGAGATGATCCCAACACTGTAATCATACCATCCCTGTCTTTTGAGTCTTGGTCCTCCTCTCAATCTACTATTTGAGTACCTAACAGGAGCTATATTGCTTCCTCCGTTGATCCACCAGTTGTTGTTTAAGTTCACCCATCCATTGATCCTGAGTTGAGTTCCATTAAAGTTTCCTTGAAAGTCATGGATCGCGACCTGGGAGTAATTGATTTGATAAGACCTGACCTTCTCTAAAGGTTTCGTGGTACGATACTGCACCCAGGCATAGTATCTAATATCATCTGCAAACAACTGAAAGCCAATATCATTGAGTTCTAACGAAGGAGACCTGTACGTCAGCCCGGCTTCGTAAAGCCAGTTTCCTGACGCCTTTCCATATTGCACAGTTCCACCTGTTCCCGTCAAGGAGGTAAGAGCCGTATCCACAGCTACATGATTTGCATCGGTACGCTGAAATAGTCGGGTAATGGATTGCTGGGTTCTTGTAATTGCGCTACTGGAACCATGGACGTCACTAAATACAAAATTTCCTTTCACATAGTACGCTCTGTTTTTCCATTGATGGGTCACATCCAGACCACCCGTGTACGCAGACTCATGCAGAAAAGAAGTACCCTCCGTAGTATTCCGATTCACTGCCGTGAAAATCCCACCAATAAACGTGTTGTTATCGTTGAAATCTCGTTGAATCCTGGAAACAAAGTAGTTAGTTCCTGGCTCTACTATTTCTTTTTCCAGTGTGGTTCCATCAGAAATGCGTGCTGATTCTTCCGCAGTATAACTATCCAAGATTCCAATAGACCAGCCATTTTTTGTCTTTCCGCTGAACTTCGCCGCTCCGATAATGTCCGTAGTAGTAGGGCTATCTACATATTGACCACGGACAAACCTTTGCGGTGCCCTGCCAATTCTTCTAGAGTAAAAGAGATTGTCTATTCCACCAGTTGGTAACCATGCCTTGGACTGTGAAAATGGATAGTTGTAAATGTTATTGTTTTCAATGAAGAACGGTCGCCTTTCTTGAAAGAAGATCTGAAATCCATCCAAAGCAATGGCAGAGGGGTCTGCTTCTACTTGCCCAAAATCCGGATGTATGGTGAAATCCAGTGTCAAATCGTTCGTGACACCAATCTTACCATCGAGTCCCACTGTAGTTCTGTAATCTTCCCCATCTGTAAACGGATCTCCTTCAATGGCTTCAAATGTCTTTCGGGAACTGACAAGGTACGGTTGAATTTCAACCTGTCGCTGGGGCTTAAGCTGATCTAACCCGTGTAATTCACCAAACTCACTCACCCAGCCTGGGGAATCCTGGGGATTTCTCTGCCATACCGAACGTTCTTCTTTTCTAAAATACCTTCGTGTTGACTGAATGCCCCAGACTTGGTTTTTGTCTTTTCCAAATCGGAGCTGACTCAGTGGGATCTTAACTTCGGCAGTCCAACCCAGGCTGTCCACCTTCGTTTTAGCCATCCATATTGGATTCCAGGTATTGTCCCAACTTGCTCCATTGTTGGTGATGAACTCTTCTCCTCTTACACCGGAGGCACTGATTGTAAAGGAAAAAGCTGTGCGCAAGTCATGAAAACTATCAATGTTGATCTCTACCCAGTCCCCATCAAATCCATCTCTCCGAGACAGTCTCCTCACCACCCCTTCCGGGTCTCTGTCGTAGCAACGGAATGCCACATAAAAGAACTTATCGTCGTACAGGATTTTCAACTTCGTTTCTTCATACGGAGGTGTGTTTTCCTCGGGACTTATTTCCACGTACCCTCCACTCCATTCGACCATTCCCCAACTGTTGTCATCTAATACACCATCAATCCTCGGCGCATCTTCGTTCGCTACGTGTGTAGTTGTGTATTTCCGTTTTGAAATCGGTTCCTGACCGAACAGACCAAGTACCACGAAAGATGTTACCAAGAGTCCTTTAAGCTTCTTGCTTTCCATTTAGTCCATCGTGTTTATAACTTTGAAAATCGGGAGCGGAGGCGTTTTTCAAGACGTGCTGGATCCAGGCTCGCCTTTCATGGATGTAAACCTCCAATTCCCATACACAAACAAGAGAACCAGAGTAGAGAGACGGACGGACTGTGGAGGACTCCTCAAAAGATGAAAAACGAACTATGGTCTCTAGCATTTCTCCCCCTGTCCACCAACTGAAGAGGATCCAGACTCCCTCTCTAGCCTCATGAACCACCACAAACCCATGTTTATGTACCGGTAGCTTTGACCGACTCACCTCGCCGATGAAATCCGAACCAAGGTGTGTCAAAACTGCATTCAATGTTTCACCTGATTGAAATGAATCGTTTACAGAAATAGTGTATACTTTCACACTCCAGTCACGAATGGATTGTACACCCAGAAACTCAATTTTCCGATCCTTGTATTGTTCAAACTGATTCACAACGCCTTTATTTTCTTTTTGCTCTTGTTGACCATAGGCTCGACTTCAGATTTTATTTCCTCCAAATCAGAGATAGCGTTCTTTAATGATTTCCATGTGCCAGATGTCGTGGCCGATTATGGTAAAGGCCGCAGCTCTGGCAGACATTGGGGCCTGATTGGCATTACCAATAAAGACCAGATCCTCATCGGTAATGCTTTGAAGAATTGAAATCGATTGCTCCCTCCCTGTCAGGTACTCCGCAAGGAGCTGATCCATTCGCTTAGCATTTGCTGCGGATGGTTCGATGTATATCTCCTGATTAAATCCTGCAAGTGAAGTGGTATCTCTGCGTGCAATACGAAAACATCGATATATAAAGATCCTTTCAGCATCAATTAAGTGTTGGAGCACCTCCTTGATTGTCCACTTTCCTTTCTCATAGCGATAATGCTGCCTTTCCTCTGGGATGGACTGAAAGAACCTGAAGGTATCCTCCAATCCCATCTTGAAACCATCGATTAGTTCCAGAGAGGTAGAGAGCTTTTGAATGTACCTCCAATAATAAGCATCATGCTCGTGAGCTGACATATCTCCTATCGTCATACGCAGTAACTTTTGAATCAAAAGTAGGAAGGCATCCGGTGCGTATTGTAAACCGGAAATGAGATATCTAGATATACCGGATAGGAGGCCTCAGTCTGTTTTATCGCGGATGAGAGAGAACGCAAATTCCAGTGGTCTATCTATGCTATGAGCGATATCCGATGCTTCAACCCTTACCTCAAAATGCGGGCTCACACCTTTGTTTGGTTGGTTTCCAACCGTGAAGTCGCCCATTACAGGAAAGTCAATTTCAATTTCCGAACTAGGCAGCTGAAGGAAGAGGATTTGCCCACCATTGATGCCGCCAAGATTACCGCCGGTCTCTTGGCCAATCAATAGGCCCAGATTGTTTTTACGCACTGATTTTGCAGTGTAGTAGGCAAGCGAAGCATTGTGACCATCGACTAGCCAGTAAATGTCTCCTTTGAACTGGGCTGAATTCTTCACATTTTTTTCTCGAACCATAGCTCCATCCGGGAAACAGTAGTAGCCATCTTCGTCTGTGTATTTTGGTTCTAACTCGAAGAACCAAGGGTTACCCCAGGTTTTACAATATTTTTTCAGGGTAGGAGGAAAGGACGTATACCTCGTTTTTCCTACTCTGTCGTCAATAATGATGCTATCCAAATCGAGGTAGGTAAAAAGCTCTTTGGCCATCGGGTCACCCCCGCCTGGGTTTCCTCTCATATCTATGATCAGGTTTTCAATACCTTGGTTTTGGATGGTCTGAAAAACTTCTTTGAAAAAGACCTTATAGTCCATTTCAAGTTTTTTCCATCCCATGATGCCAAAAGTTCCGAGCTTGAGTACACCTACCTCCCCTTCGATATGAAAGTCAAGTAGCTTGTCACGAGTTACAGGAAAATCGGGATACCGATTGACAAGGCGCTCCCATCTGTTAGCAAGTGTTGTGGTAGAGATTTTGACAATGCTGGTGGTTTCTGTCTTAAAATCGTATAGCTCAAACTCCATCAGCTCAGGCATCGTAGGAAAAACGAGCGGAAAAAACACATCAAAAGCGCTCCACCTGAAGTCATAACCCTTTACGCTTAGCTTCTCCCATCTGCTGTGATCTGTAGATCCGTCTGCCGATACAAAAGGGAGCAGTTTTTGAGCAATTTGGGTAGCCGGTAACCCTTGAATTGATCGCACCTCGTTCCCACCCTCAATTTCCTCCACTGCACTATAGGTAACGATCATCTTATCATCAATCCAATCGAACGCAAATGGCAGTTTGTTCTTTTGCCAATGTATAACTGACTTGAGTTTTCTGTTTTGGTTGAAAAAGGAGGCATACGTATGATCGCATTGGATTTTTGCTAATAGCCGGGAAATGGCCAGGTAAGCTTCACCATGCGTAAGCGAGTCTGCAAAAGCAATTGAAAGCTCCTTAAGTGCTTGTGCTATTTCTGATTCACTATTGTACCTGTATGTACCGGGGTGAACCTTTAAAATCATCTCTTCTACCAACGCATAGTCCATTTTCAGTTCTTCGGGGCTCAATTTAGGTAAGGTCTCTATCGCCATAGGCTGCTCGATGTCCCATCTATGGCTTGACTCAATTTGCCTTCTATTCAAGGTCAGTTCTCTATTTTCAATGCCTTCCCACAAGACATTTCCTTGCGATTCAATTACAAACTTGAATTCGATAGAAGAAACACTTTCATCAAACTGGACCATCGTTTTCTTCACTGTATCTAGATCGGTCAGTTTTAATGAATGATCCCAGTCTAAGGGATCGACATTACCACGAATTCCATACACTCCATCATCTACCGCTGGAAAATTAGATAGCGAGAATTCAACTGTAGTCTGAGCAGTTGCAATACTTAAAAGTGCGAGTTGAGTCAGGACTATCAAGCATAGTAGAGCTGTTCTTTTCATATTGATTTGAACTGATTTCGTATTAATATTAAAATCGTTTTCGGTGTATTCAATACACCAGTTTTTGTCAATTCAAGTGATCCGGTATGTTGCCTTACAAGACTTTGCTAGATGTAGATAAGAAATCAAGAATACCCATCTACCTCCAGATATCTAATGAATTTATCAAGCACATCTCGTCCGGTATCATCCCCTCCGGAACTAAACTTCCGGGGACCAGAATCCTATCCGATATTTTGAAAATCAATAGAAGGACAGTGATTTCCGCATTTGATGAACTTGCAGCACAAGGCTGGATCACCATTAATCCCAACCGGGGGTGTTTTGTGCAAGAAGAACTACCAAATCTAAAGCCTAAGTCACTGCAAAAAACCAGGAATCAGACGCAAGAAGATCGGGTATCGTATGATTTAGACCTATCCTTCACACCTAAGAAAGAAAGCAAATTTGATCTTAGCATTGACGATGGCTACCCGGACGTCAGACTGGCTCCACTTAAAGAACTGGCAAAGAATTACTCCTACATCATGAATTCTTCCATGGGAAGTCAACTCATGACCTACAAGCAAAAATTTCTGGGAGATGAAATCCTTCGAAACGAATTGTCAAAATACCTATCAGAGACTAGAAGTATTCATGTAAAAGCCGAAAACATCCTGACTACAAGAGGTAGCCTGATGGCCTTTTATGTGCTTTTTAAAACCATTCTAAGCCCGGACAACAACCAAGTGGTGGTCGCATACCCGGGATTTAATGAAGGCCACGAAGCCATTAAATTGGCAGGAGGCCAATTGAATTTTGTGGATGTTGATTCAGATGGAATGTCCATTGATCAAATAGCTTCGTTGTGCAAAAAGAAATCGATTAGGGCAGTCTTTATCATTCCTCACCATCATTACCCCACCACTGTTTCCTTGAGTGCTCAAAGAAGAATGGAACTGTTGGCGCTTGCTGAAAAATATCGGTTTGCAATCATCGAGGATGACTATGATTACGACTTTCACTATTCCAGTGCTCCAATCTTACCAATTGCAAGTATTGACACACAAGGAAGCGTTGCTTATGTTGGATCTTTCAGTAAAACAATGGCACCCTCGCTAAGGTTAGGATTTGTTGTGGCGCCTACGCAACTTATTCATGCAGCTTCCCAGGTTAGTAAGTACATCGACAGCTTTGGAAATATTGCACTTGAACATGCCGTAGCCATGCTTATGCGAGAAGGTCTAATACGAAGACACCTTCGAAAGGCACTTAAAACCTATCGAGAGCGTCGGAACTACTTTTGTCATTTACTGCAATCAGAATTAGGCGACGATCTTGATTTTCGTATTCCTGAAGGTGGCTTGGCGGTTTGGACCACATTGAAAAATCACGACCTAGCACAATTTCAAACGCACTGCAAGCATAAACGCATAGGAATTCCGGATGGGTCCGGGTATTTCTCAAAGCCTTTTGAAAAAAATGCCCTACGCATTGGATTTGCCTCTATGAACCAGAAAGAGGCAGAGCAACTCATTCATTCAATTAAAAAGGCACTTTGAAAATGTTCTAATGGCTACTCGTAGCCCTTGTACTCCATATAGGTGGCGGTATTCCTGGCGACTTCCCTTCCCCAAAACTTCTCTACGATATGAAAGGAAAGATCAATGCCCGCAGAAATACCAGCAGAGGTGTACAACCTTTCAGCTGATTGAGTGAATCGTTTTTCTTTCTGTGGTAGAGCAGTTGGTGCCAACTTCTCAACAAATGGATAAACGGTATGATGCGTACAATATGGCAATCCGTCCAACATTTCAAGTTTGGCTAAAACCGCGGCCCCGGTACAAACGCTCATGGTGAGTTCAGCATTTTCAACCGTATTCTTCACCCAGTTCAAGGTTGTTTCATCATTTAGCAAGAGACTGGCTCCCATGCCGCCTGAAATGATCAAAACGTCCAACATTGGAGCATCCTCAAAAGAGTGATCTGGGTTTACGGAAAGTCCATTTACCGCATAGACTGGTTCCCTGGTCTTTGCAATAACCTTGACGTCAAAGAGTTCGTCATTGTGAATCTGACTGGCAACGGAAAACACCTCAAATGGACCAGCAAAGTCGAGTACTTCTGCATTTTTAAAGATCAGTATGCCCACCGTTTTTTTTGTTGAAGCAATTTCCTGGCTAAATCCAGTACCCGAAAGTAGAAATAACAGTATGCAGGATAAGATAAAACGCGATCTGTTCATTTTCATTTTTCGCCAAATGTATCGATTAGCAGTTCCTAACCACTATTCCGGAAGCTACCTAGATACCTGATCCGGTTTCTGGCATTAACATTTCATTAGTAAGGAAACCTCCATGAAAGATCTATCTTACTACCCAACCAACTTCGCATGCCATGAAAAAATATCTCATCCTGTTCGCAGTAATATTTGCTGCCTGCCAACCAGTCGCACAGGACAATGGTGGATGGCAAAAAGTCTATCGCAATGATGAAAGAGGGGGCACAACCTTCGGAAGTAAAAAAGCGCTTATTGATGCCGTTAGGTTAGGATACCCTGTTCGAATTGGCTGGGGAGGCAACCGAGTAGAACATGTAGCCGAGGCAGACTTTCTAACCATTTTACAGGGAGATGAAGTTTTTGCCCAAATCCGTTCGATCGTTGGTCAGGCACCAAGTATTGCCAATGACTCCCTCAAAATCAGGTTCCGAATGAACAATCAATGGACTAAGATTTCTGGTACCAACGGATATGCTACGGCCTTTATGACCAATTATCTTGATGACACGATCGTCGGTGGAGGAATAGACAGATACGCAGCTACTACATGGTATGTTCTCTATCCCGCTCGTGAAAAAATGATCGATGCTACACCTCTTTGGAGAGCGGATTCCCCATTGTGGGAGAGCTCGATGCAGTAACTAGACTCAAACATTATTGTAAAGAGGTTTGCATAAACCTTCATCCTGCATTTTCGAGCCAGAGCCTAAAATCAGGTGTCTTCGTGTTGGATGTATAAAGCACATCGTCCACTCCTTTGAGATGGATAGCCAGTCTATTTTTCACATGACTGGAATACTTTAGCAGGAATGCGGCGTTGACAATCTCGCTTCTATTTATCCTGAAAAATTGTGTAGGATCAAGTGCTTCATGTAGTACTGATATGGTCTGATTTAGTATGAACGAATTTCCTTGGTCGTCAAAGGCAAGCACGAAATCACCTTGTGCTTTGAAGTACGTAATGTCATGTGTCTTGAGTAAGTATGTCTCCTCTCTTCTCTTTGCTTGGAAAGCTTTTTTGAATGACCTATCACGCTGAGCGAAGATCTGTTTAAGTTCATTTGTCAAATCTTCAGGACTAAATGCCTTGCTACGTTGCATGGTTTGCTCCAACTCCTCCATGCGCTTAATCATCTGTAATTTTTCGATCTGCATGCTAGCGATTACCCGCTGATTAACAATCCAGTCCCTGGTAAAGCGATAAATGGTGGAGAAAATGAAGGAAAAAACCAGTGAATTGGGTAAGCCAAAAATCAAGTTATCATTACTCCAAAACTCTTGTTGGAAATGCGTAAAAAAAGCGTCGGTTTCTGACCCCACCAACACAAAAACGAGCGACCGCAGCACTTCCAATGTCAGCGTAATTAAAAAAGCCACAGCAGCGTACCGAATCCATTGATTTGACTTAAGGAAACGCGGAATCAGCATGAATGCGTTGAGATAGAAAATAATGGGGTACAAAACAATGGTGATTTGGGCAACCCCATTTCGTGCTGCACGGTCGGTCCAGTCCGCGCTCCAACTGGTATTTACAGAGGTAAAATGGAACAACCAATACGCAAGATGAAGTGCGACTTCTCCATACAAGTACCAAATGGTTCTTTTTTTATCCCCCACGTTATGACGATGCATGAGTCCCCATAATGTTACGCAAAAGTGCAATTTGTCCGATGCAATAGTCATCAATTTATTCGACTCCTTTTTAGCCTCATTCGGCGGTTGGTTGCCCCAACTAGTGCGAAATCAATTACGGCTGTGACACCAAAACCACCTTCATACGTCCATATGGAGTGTATTTCACAGGTATGATCCGGTTCAGTAGTACCATTATCATCCGGAGCAACAAAACCTGCTTTGAACAACTATTTTGACTGAATGAACATGAACCTAAGGATAAAAGACCTCTCAAAAACCTATGGAAGTAAACGATCTTCTGATGCCGTTAAGGCCTTAAATGGGATCAATCTTGAAATAGGGAAAGGGATGTTTGGATTACTTGGTCCCAACGGAGCTGGAAAATCCAGCCTGATGAGAACAATCGCAACCTTGCAAGAACCTGACTCCGGAAGCATCTTTTTCTATGATATAGACGTGCTCAAAAATCCCATTGAACTAAAAAAGGTTTTGGGCTATTTGCCGCAAGATTTTGGTGTATATCCAAAAGTTTCTGCTGAATCCCTACTCGATACGTTCGCGATTCTTAAAGGCGTAAGTTCCAAAAAACAACGAAAACACCTGGTTTCCAAAGTGTTGGAATTAACAAATCTTACTGAGGTCCGACGAAAACATGTAAGTGGCTACTCAGGGGGTATGAAGCAGCGATTCGGGATTGCTCAGTTACTGTTGAACAACCCAAAACTAATCATCGTAGATGAGCCCACAGCGGGTCTTGATCCTGAAGAAAGAACCCGATTTTTAAACGTCCTGAGAGATGTTGGAATTGACAATACCGTCCTTTTTTCCACACACCTGGTTGATGATGTTCAAGACCTGTGCAACGATCTGGCGATTGTAAATAAAGGAGAGGTATTGTCCCACAACTCACCCACTAACATCCTTCAAAATCTAAAAGATAAGATCTACAGCAGAGACATCGACAAGCGTGAGCTACCAAAATTCAAAGCTGTTCATTTTGTTCTCTCGTCCAGTTACAAATCCGATAATTCACTGAATATCAGAATCTATGACGAGGGCGGTAGTGAAGGGTTCATCCAGGAAAAACCAAGCCTTGAGGATGCGTACTTTATTGCGCTAAAAAACCATAACATAACCAACACCTCCCTTTAAATCGCTCGTTTATGTTTAAAGATATCTTCCTTAAAGAATTGGGTTACTGGCTTAAAAAACCAGCTACCTATTTCTTCTGCGTCACCTTTTTTGTGTTGTCTTTCCTACTATATGCAGGTTCGGCGGGCTTCTTTGATCCACCCTCCGGAGAGATGGAAAACAACGAGTGGCTCAACTCATACTATGGAATTAATTTCATCTTACTCTACCTAAACAAGCCCTTGGTTGTGCTTGTCCCGATCATTGTGGGTGCTTCCATTTACAAAGACTTCAAATACAGAATACATAGCATACTCTACAGTTTTCCCATCCATAAAACGACCTATTTAACATCCAGAATTTCGGCATCACTATGTATTGTCTTCATGGTCGTGGTGGGGATGATCATATGCATGGTCTCCGTCGAATTTCTGCCAGGACTTGATCCCAGTAAAATGGGTGAATTCGTTCCCCAGGCCTACTTGCATACACTACTGATCTACATCCTACCAAATCTTCTGCTGATTTCGTCTATCGTAATTGCGGCTGTCCTTTTTACCCGGAACATTTATGTGTCCTTTGTTGCATCGCTTATCCCTTTCCTCATTCAGGCGATTTCAGAGAATGCTTTTGCAGGCAATAATCAGCTAATTGCACTCTTTGACCCTTTTGGTCAGAATACCCTTGCCTATTATACGAGAGACTGGTCAATCTATGAAAGAAACACCCGGCCATTACCCATTGCGGGAATGGTACTTGTCAACCGGATCTTCTGGTTCAGCGTGACCTTTTTGCTGACATTTTTCAGTATAAAATCCTTTAAACTGCACGAGCGTATTCCATCTAGATTCAAAGGGATTTTTAGGAAGCCCGCGATCACTACTCGAGATCATTCAGCAGCTTCCTTCAGCTTCTCCGAAGTTACGATTACGTATGCTGCAGTGCATCACTGGAAAGTCCTCTGGCATCTTTCCGTAAATGGATTTAAGTACATCACTAAAAGTCCAATCTTCCTGATCATCGTTGCTTTAGGTATTCTCTCCATGGTCTTTGCGGTAAACCGTGTGACCCAAAGTGGCGAAATGATCTTAATGCCTCTAACTAAAATAATCCTACTCGTGCCCGCCACTTTCTATTCACTAGTGAGTATGATTCTGATTTTCATCTACTCGGGTTTGCTCATCAATCGTGAACGGAATGCCCGGATTTCACAACTCGTTGATACGACCTCTGCTCCTTTTTGGGTTTACTGGGGCAGCAAATTTTTGGCATTGGTGAAAGTAGTAGTGCTTTTACTCTTCGTGTTTATGATCGCGGGGATGTCCATTCAATTAGCTCAAGGATACACAGACTTAGAGCCAGGTCTCTATTTCTATCATCTTACCCTGTTCATGGGAGTCCCACTCCTGATATGGATCGTTGCAGCGTTCTTTACTCATACAATCATTGATAACTTTTACGTTGCCCTGTTTGTGCTAGTATTTGGGTGGATTGGTATCGAGGGGCTTCCGGAAATTGGCCTGAAAAGTTATCTACTCCGATTCAATAGCCCTCCTTCCTTGAGTTACTCAGATATCAATGGATATGGTAGCACTGCTACTGCTTTTTTCGTCGTTGAAGGATATTGGATGGCCTTCGCTGCCCTTCTCTTAGTAGGTATCCATTTGCTATGGCCACATGGGGTGGCAACCTCCATAGTGTATCGGCTAAGGGTCGTCCGAAATAGAGGATCAGTTAAGGTAATCCTATCCTCTGTGATGGCTATGATGCTCATGATCACGCTTGGATTAAGAATCAGTGCAGAGGAGGCTAAAAGGCTCGATCTTAGTAAGGGTATAAGAGAAGAGATATTCAGTCAATTCGAGCGTGAGTTTAAAAAATATGAACGGATTCTTTCTCCCAAAATACGATCCCTTGACGCCAAGGTAGAGCTATATCCCAACAGCCAAAGCTTTACAGCTCGCGGAACCTATGCAATTGAAAATCCATGGAGTAGCTCAATCGATACCTTACTAATCCGTACCGGATTTGATGAGCTGTCCTCCTACAAGTTATCTGTGGATCATGAAGTGGTCATGAAAGATGATTTTATGCAGTTTTCGGTGGTTAAGCTTCATGAGCCGCTAAAGCCAAGCGAGCAATTGACCCTTGAGTTCGACATCCGCAATAAGGCCAATTCGCTTTTTGAGCGTAACTCCAATGTTTTATCAAACGGAACATTCCTAAAACATGACCTATTCCCAAGGTTGGGATACTCATTCAAAAACGAGAGTGCTCATCCATTGGATTCCCTAACTAAGTTTCTGCACTATCAAGGAATAGATTCTGACTTAATTGACATACAGTTGACTATCGGAACCTCTGAAGATCAGCTCGCCATTGGCCCGGGAATGTTGGTTAAAAAAGAAGAAAAGAACGGCAGGAACTATTTCGTGTACAAGACTTCTGAACCTGTAAAATTCTCCTTTGGGATCAATTCCGGCAGTTACGAGACCTATACCGCTTCGACTGCACGCATTCCAGTAGATATCTACAGTCACCACAAGAGGAACCACAGCATCATTGAAACAAGCATCGCAAATACACTGAACTACATGGAGAAGTATTTTGGTGATTACCGATTTGAAAACATACGTGTCATTGAGTTTCCAGACTCGGAAGGTTCCTACTCTACTGCCTTCGCCAACAATATTCCTATGTCCGAGGTGCGCTTTATCTCCAATGCCAATGCCGAGAATGAAAAGACCAATCTTTCCTATTATGTGCCCGCACACGAACTCATCCACCACTGGTGGGGAAGCACACTTATGCCTGCGGCTGCAAAAGGTGCCTCTATGCTTACCGAGAGCATCACAGAGTACTTGACACTGCAAGTGTATGAAATGCAGTACGGAAAAACGCAAGCAAAAAACTTCTTGAGACTTCAGCATCAACGCTACTGGAATGGCCACAATAGGACCACAAAACCAGAACCCCCATTGTACCTGGTTGAGCCTGAGCAACAGTTCATCAGTTACGGGAAGGGGACTATTGTATTCAATGGTCTTAGTACAATGGTGGGCAAAGAAAAGTTGAATAAGATGTTAGTTGATTTTTTGCTTTCGTATGAAAAGAAACCCTACTATCCTACTTCAATCGACTTTGTCAAGTTCTTGAAAAAAGCTACCGCAGACTCCTTGAACACCTTTATTGATTCACAGTTCAAGCGTGTGTCTTATTTCGAGAATAGCTTACAAAAGGCTGACATGGAAAGACTCCACAATGGCAACTATCAAGTAAAGATTCAAGTTCAATCAAAAAAATGGGCCATTGATCCAAAAGAGTCCAAAAAGATACCCTCGCCCATTTCAGCAAATGATTGGGCTCAGATTGGATGCTTTGATCAAAACAATCAGCCTATTAAAACTAAATGGATCAAGCTCAATGCTGAAAGTAAAACAGTTACCGTATTACTACAGGTAAAACCTTCTTATGTTATTCTCGACCCCAACTTGCTGCTATTGGACAAAAACAGGGACAACAATCAACTATTCCTGAACTGAGATTGACTTCTTCCCTTAGAACTTCAAGAACGCCCCTTGCTACATTCCAGCATCATGATGGCCTTCAAAAAGAAGATCCAGGAGGAGCCGTATTGCAATAAGGAGACTTATTTTAAATCTTCTCATCCGTTACATTTCTGGACTACCTTAGGCCTGCTAAACCTAAACGTGTGGAAAAACAGGAGCTAATAAGAAACATAGAACTGCTAACCGGAGGTACCGGTGTAATGCTCGGGTTATTTTTTTCGACCTTTCTTCTCATAACGCATAAAAAGTATCGTCCGGCAAATTTCTATCTAGCCATTTACCTCATTGCCTTTTCGATCCGAATAGGTAAATCCTTATTTCATAACTACGTCCATGTCGATGCCACGCTTCGAACCCTTTTACTCACGACACTTCTTGCCGTAGGTCCTTCAATTTGGCTATACATAAAGTATTCCATGTTGAACACAGACATAAAGAAGACAGAGCAACTACATTTTATCCCTTTGCTTTTGTTTTTGCTTGTTGCCTATAAAATTCCGAACGATGGTTCCCCGATTTTTGGTGTTTACTACAACTTTCTGACGTTACATATTGCGGTGTATACTTTCTACGCTGTTTTCTGGATTTGGCGTCAGAAAAAAGGAGAGGTCAAAGAGCAAAGAACGCTCCTGGCATGGTTGAACATGTTTCTGATCATGAATGTAATCTTCTTGGTTGGATACTTCTTGATATCTGAATCCATCATACCCTTTTACATCGGTATTTCGATGTTGTTTTCCGTAGTGGTAATCGTTTGTGCCTTTGCGGCATTGCTGAATCCTTCGCTATTTGTCAAGCCATTGGAAAAGTACAAGAACTCAAGGCTTGGAAATCGAAATGTTCAAGAAATTATGGAGCAACTAAAACAGTATATGAAGGATGAAAAACCGTACCTGGATACCTCCTTCTCTCTAACCTCGCTGAGTAAGAAACTGGCGCTTACTCCAAACGATATCTCACGAAGTATCAATGAATTGGAATCCATGAATTTCTCTCAATGGGTTGCATGGTACAGAGTTCAGGAGGTTCAGGAACTCATGAAAAGCCCCCGTCATCAACACCTCAAAATAGCGGCATTGGCTTATGAAAGTGGATTTAGCAGCATTTCAACATTCAATGCAGCGTTTAAGAAGCACGTGGATATGACACCCAAGAACTACCGCCTCTCCATCGAGAAAGGTTAAGTCAATTTGTATTCTAGACTTTGTGTTCCGAAATCATGATTTAGGTAGTAAAATGCTCTGAACGACTTCATCATTGCCCTTTCAAAACAAAAAAACATAGGTAATGAAGTCATTAATTTTTATTCTATTCGTAGGTATCGGGCTGGGCGTAAACGGACAACACCAAGACCCCACCCATAATTTTACTGTGCAACGTTTAATCATCGTAAACGACGCCAACGAAATGCTGATGATGCGTGAAAAGCATGTATGGGCACCTCCATCATCTGTATTTAACGATCGCGCTTTCTTGACTGTAAGTATGGATAGCCTGGCGGCAGCATACGGTATTCAGATCGGTGACATTGAACTGCGAGGACAATTCGTTTATCAGTATGATTACCATCCATATGCCACCATCAGGAATTACTACGTCGCAAACTATACCTCCGGGGCTATTCGAATACCAGAAGGTGTGGACGATGTGCAGTGGATTCCGATCCAGCAAGCCATCGACAGGAATAGTGTTCCTTCCATTAAGTCAAGCGTAGCACAAATCATCAAAAATCCGGATTTTGTATGGGGAGGATCGTTCATGGTCAGTCACGTGGGCGATGATCATCCCACAAAACAGGTAGGTGCTTTTTATCCCCTTTTTGGGAAACAACGATGAGTAATATCATTCCAGAGAAGAAAGATTTGTTAGTTGACTGAACGCAAATGATGAAAATCCAGCATTTATTTTTTCTGCTAGCATGGTGTTCCTGTTCAACAAGGAACACCATGACTGATGAGAGGCAAGTAAACCTA
>CAZQJU010000048.1:0-27748 GCA_964593185.1 uncultured Roseivirgaceae bacterium | reverse complement strand
ACGATGGTTTGAAGAATTTCAGAAGGGAAGTATTCAGTTAATTCCTTGTCGTTAACTTTTATGGATCCTTTCCCACTCGTCATGTAAATGCGAGCTACCGAGGTTTTCCGCCTTCCTATAGTGTTTATTCTGTCCATTCAGGGTTTATAGTTTAACTTCTTTTGGTTTTTGTGCTGCATGAGGATGCTCAGTTCCTTCATATACATAAAGGTTCTTGAAAATTTGTCTTCCAAGTCGATTGCCTGGAAGCATTCCTCTCACGGCATTTTCGATGATACGAGTGGACGACTTGGCTTTCAACGTCGTAGGTGTTTCTACTCGCTGTCCACCAGGATATCCTGTATGTCGTATGTATTCTTTGTCAGACCATTTTTGACCGGTCAATCTAATTTTATCGGCATTGATCACGATTACATTATCTCCACAATCTACATGAGGTGTGAACGAAGCCTTGTGCTTTCCTCTAATCATTTTCGCTACCTCACTTGCCATTCTACCAAGTACCTGAGAATCAGCATCTACGATCACCCAGTTTTTTTCAACTGTTGCTTTGTTTAGTGATACCGTTTTATAACTATTTGTCTCCAATTTTTATTGATTTTTTCCTGTCAAAATCTGTCCTCCCGAAAAAGGGACACAAAAATAGAATTTTAGATTAAGAAATCAAACCCACGTTGCTAATTATATTTTCTGAGTTGCTTTAGCAGGACATTGAAATCTTTGGGGTACTCAGATTCCACTTCTATGATCTCTCCTTTTAGGTTCTTAAAGGCGATCAGTTTTGCATGTAGGGCTACCCGATTGATGAGTGGGTTTTCGTCTTCAAATTTATGTTGCTTGAAGTTTCGCTTCAATTCGGAAAGGTAGGAAGCTTCACCTCCATAAGCGTGATCGTGGACAATGGGCGCTTCATGGTAAGCGAGGTGTGCTCGAATTTGGTGCATTCTACCTGTGAAAGGGAAGCATTTCACAAGTGTATGCTTTTTGAACAATTCAAGCGAAGAAATGAGTGTGAAGGATGGTTTACCGACCTTGAAATCTACCCTGGATTTATTGGTAGTAGTGTAGAGCGGCTCATCTGCTTCAAAATCATCAAACTTATGCAGGCCATGAAGGACTGCATGGTAGACTTTTTTCACCTCTCTGTTTTCTAGTTGCATGGCAAAATGGCGGTAAGCATCCGCATGCTTAGCAAGTACGATAACTCCCGAGGTTTCCTTATCCAACCGATGACCTACTTGAAAACGCGCATCAACTCCTTTTGCTAAGCTCAAGATGTTTTTTGTGTCGTTTCGATCTTCCAACGAGGCGATGAAAGGGGGTTTATTGATTACCAAATAGTCATCCAGTTCCTTGATGATCAAATCTTCAAATTGGAGTTTGGCCAGGTGTTTAAGCGAATTCATCTTCTTCTTCCTCTTCTCGAACCATATTGATAAATAGTGCTTTTTCTAGTCGGAAGTAGAATTTTGATCCTTTTTTATACTTACTCTCGACCATGATCTCAGAGTTGTGTCCCTCGAGTATGTGTTTTACAATGGAGAGACCAAGACCTGTGCCCCCTTTTTCTCTGGATCGGCTTTTTTCCACCCTATAAAAACGTTCAAAAATTCTTGAGATGTCGGCTTCGGGAATTCCTCTTCCGGTATCCTGAACGGTCACTTCGACCTCTTCACCAACTTCTTTAAAGCTCACCTTTACCGACCCTCCTGACTTGGTGTACTTAATTCCATTGGAGATCAAATTAATCATGACCTGGTAAAGCCTTCTATAGTCTCCGCGTACGATGACGGGTTTTAGTTTTTTTGGAATTTTGAGTTCGACGCCTTTCTTTTCGGCCTTTACATCAAGCTGATCTACGATTTCGTTGCAGAGGTCCAGAATGTCAAAGTTCTCAAAATGCATTTTGATTTCCCCGGATTCAATCTGGGAAATGGTCAGGATGTCTTGCACCAGCAAGTCCAGTGCATCCATGCTCTTAGCAGCTTTTTTTAAGAACTTCTTTCGAACTTCTTTGTCATCGATAGCTCCATCCAATAA
This sequence comes from uncultured Roseivirgaceae bacterium, assembly GCA_964593185.1. Lineage (GTDB taxonomy): Bacteria > Bacteroidota > Bacteroidia > Cytophagales > Cyclobacteriaceae > Ekhidna. The sequence goes on along the minus strand of CAZQJU010000048.1, from coordinate 25,708 downwards.
GGTATGGACAAATCCTTGTGCTGCAAAAAGGGGCGTTTTTAATTCGTGCGAAACATCTGCAATAAATTCTCTTCTAAAGTTCTCTCTCTCCTTCAATTCTTCAATTTCTTTCTCCTTAGTTTCAGCAAAACTGGCAATGTCGGTGTTGATCTTTTTCAGGGGATTAATCGAGGATGCTTTTGAGGTTAAATTGAGCCCGGTCTCCTGAATTTTCTTCAAGGAGTTATTGATGTCCTCAATTTGTCTGAAAAATAGAAATTCAAGAATCAGACGAGTAAGGATATAGGTAGAAGCAAAGGACAGCAACAAAGCAATAAGTATGGCGGTAGAGGCGACACCAGGTACAAGCGACAAAAAAGCCGTTGTGATAGTCGCTACACACAATGCCACCAAAAAGGCAATGACGCGAGAGTTAAACTGCATGCTTTAAATTAGTTCGAATCGAACTTGTATCCTACTCCTTTGACTGTAGTTATGTAGCCGTCACCAATTTTTTCTCTGACCTTTCGAATATGCACATCAACTGTTCGTGCAAGCACATAGACATCAGATCCCCAAATATTTTGCAGGAGCTCGTCTCTGCTGAAGACTTTTCCCGGGTTTTGCGCAAGGAAGTAGAGGAGTTCGAATTCTTTTTTTGGCAAGCTGATCCGCTCGTCAGCATTTTTGACCGTGTAGCTCGTCCGATCGACGACCAAATCTCCAACCGCTATGGTATTGGCCTCCTTCTTCTTTTTGGATTCGCGTCTGAACAGGGCGTTAATTCTACTTACCAGTGCTCGAGGTTTTATAGGCTTAGTGATGTAGTCGTCAGCACCCATGTCAAATGCTGCTACTTCTGAGTATTCTTCGGATCGGGCAGTTAGAAAGATGACAAAGCAATTAGCCATTTCAGGAATCTCCCGGATTTGCCGACAGGTTTCTACTCCGTCTTGCTTTGGCATCATAATGTCCAGGAGAATTAAGTCTGGTACAAAGCTCTTGGCGACTTCGACACCTTTGATCCCATCATTTGCCGTCTTGACTTCATATCCTTCTTTCGAAAGGTTGTACTTGAGAAGTTCAAGAATATCAGATTCATCATCTACGACAAGAACTTTTTGATTGTGCTTAGACATGGCTTCTTAGAATTGATCAGATAATTTTAAGTTAAATCTTTCTTTACGTTTTCTTAAACTTGAATCAACCAACTGTTCTGGAATAACTGTTTTTCAAGATTGTAATTAAGGTTATCTAAAATTACCCAGAAATCACCTCTATGTTAAAAAGGTAACAATTTCGTAAAGTGCATTGGACCACTTCGCAAGCCGATTCGGTTTACCAAATTGAGCCTCCAAGCCCTTCTTTAGCAATAGCATTTGACCATGCCTGAGTTAGCTCAGTGTTCGCGCTACATTCGAATCAACAAGTCTATAAGAATTACTAATATTTTTAGCTAAATACTGTTTTCTTGTTCATAATAGCTTTATTTTTGAGGGATTTCTAACCAAAGAGTAACAGAACAAACGATAGATGGCCAATACAGACGAAAAGCAGAAAGCACTCCAAATCACTATAGATAAACTTGAAAAGACCTACGGAAAAGGCACCATCATGAAGCTGAGTGACGAAAAAGTACTCGATGTACCCGTCATTCCCACCGGTTCGCTGAGTCTTGATATTGCTTTGGGTGTAGGAGGAATACCTCGAGGTAGAATTATTGAAGTATACGGTCCCGAATCTTCCGGTAAAACTACTTTGGCGATGCACTGCATTGCGGAAGCGCAGCGACAGGGAGGTCTTGCGGCATTCATTGATGCAGAGCACGCATTCGATAAAATCTATGCAGAGAAGCTGGGGATTGACACGGAAAATCTGCTGATTTCTCAACCTGACAACGGGGAACAAGCGCTGGAAATTGCAGAACATTTAATTCGGTCTGGTGCGATCGATATCATTGTGATTGACTCCGTAGCTGCATTGGTACCAAGAGGTGAGCTAGAAGGCGAAATGGGTGACAGTAAAATGGGGCTGCAAGCAAGACTCATGTCACAAGCTTTAAGGAAGCTTACGGGCACCATCAATAAGACAGGTTGCTCCTGTATCTTCATCAATCAGCTCCGAGAGAAGATCGGGGTAATGTTTGGAAATCCGGAAACCACTACCGGTGGAAACGCCCTAAAATTTTACGCATCTATTCGATTAGACATCAGAAGGATAGGTCAAATTAAAGAGTCTGCGGATAATGTGATGGGAAACAGGACGCGGGTAAAGGTTGTCAAGAACAAAGTAGCACCTCCATTTAAGGTGGTTGAATTCGATATCATGTACGGCAAAGGGATTAGTAAAAGCGGTGAAATCGTCGATATTGGTGTGGAATTAGATGTGGTTCAAAAGTCGGGGTCCTGGTTTTCGTATGATGGTAACAAACTTGGACAAGGTCGTGATGCAGTCAAGACATTGATAGAAGACAATCCTGAGTTAATGGAGGAGCTCGAAAGTAAGATTAAAGAAAAGCTAAATAGCTAACGAAGCGCTAGGAAATAATTATTCACGTTAACCCACCATTCGGTGGGTTTTTTGTTACCCGTTACTTCGAATCGCGATCACAGGATCTAACCTAGCAGCCATCAACGCGGGGACTATTCCCGAGATGACTCCGATCGTTCCCGCTACGCCAAGACCCAACACTACATTCCCAAAGGTTAAGACAAGATCTAAACTACCCAGACTCGCCAGTGATAAGAGCCAAACCAGTAGGATGCCTACTCCACCGCCTATTAAGCTGAGAAAGATTGCCTCAAATAGAAATTGGAACAAGACGAAGTAGTTTTTGGCTCCAAGGGATTTTTGCAATCCAATGATGCTGGTTCGTTCCCGTACTGAAACGAACATGATGTTTGCGATTCCGAAGCCTCCCACAAGAATGGAAAACCCGCCAATTGCCCACCCGGCAATGCCGATGACATCGAATGTAGACCCAATGATATTTAAAAAAGCCTCCTGCCTTACCACAGAAAAGTTGTTTTTCTCTTTTGGACCTAGCCCTCTTTTGGTTCTGAGGAGCCCCGTGATCTCCGCCTCAAGTTCTACAAGTCCGAAATCGCTATCGTCGCCTTTTATGGTTACCAGAGGCTCTGCACCTGTATTTCGACCTGTAAAAAACAGTTTCTGAAATGCTCTGTAAGGGATGTATACATTTTCGTCTTTACTTGTTTCACTCAAAAGGCCAGACCCTTCTTCCTCCAGGTGGCCAATGATGGTAAACTTTAACCCTTTAATCTTGATTTCTTTTCCTATTGGATCAACGCCATTGAACAGTTCATTTACAGATCGATAACCAATGATGGCTACATTTTGCCCGGTTTCAGCCTCTTGTCTTGTGAAATATCGACCTGTCAGCTTTGAATAGTCATCGTAGACGTCCCGGTGTGTGTAGGCTACTCCAAGCAAGCTCAGGTCATTGCTGCTATTGCTTTTTCTTTTTGCCGTAACCTGCCTGAAGTTTAAGATCGTGATTCCCTTGGCATTCCTGAGATTCTTTCGTAGGTATTCGTATTCATCATAGGTGGTGTAAGGCCGCTTAAGGTATTCCCACCAAGGAACATCTGGGCCAAATTCGAATGGGAACCTCCTGATATCCAGGTTGTCTGCATCCAGAAAGCTTAAGCTGTCCTTAATGCTCCTTTCAAGGGAATCAACCAAAGTGAACACTGCGATGATCGCAAAAATCCCAATAGTCACACCGAGTAGCGACAAGGTTGTTCTCAAGATATTCATTCTCAAAGCATTCCATGCAAATCGAAAGCTTTCAAGAATAAGTTTTAGTACGAGCACTTGTTGATGTTTTTAGGTTGGTCAAAAGTAACAAACGTGGAGTTGGATGCTATGGTTTCTCAATTATTCACTTAGGCTCAACTTACCGTTTGCGCTTTGGTCCTTATGATGATATTGATTGCTTAAAAGTTACAATCTTGCATGAATTCTTGCTACTTTTGCGCACTTTTCATCTAAAAACAAGTCTTTCCCATGGGAATGAAATTATCCGAATTCAAGTTCGATCTTCCATCCAGCCTCATTGCTCTACACCCTACTGACAATCGAGATGACTCAAGGTTAATGGTGGTGCACAAAGACACAGGTGAAATTGAGCATAAAGTGTTCAAAGACGTCGTGGATTACTTTTCTGAGGATGATGTTTTTGTAATCAACGACACAAAGGTGTTCCCTGCCAGACTGTACGGTAACAAGGAAAAGACTGGTGCAAAGATCGAGGTTTTCCTACTTAGAGAGTTAAACCGAGAGATGAAGTTGTGGGATGTTTTGGTCGATCCTGCTAGGAAAATCCGTGTTGGGAATAAGCTGTATTTCGGAGATGGTGAGCTGGTTGCCGAGGTAATCGATAACACCACTAGTAGAGGAAGGACCATACGATTTCTTTTCGACGGCGATCAGACAAGCTTCTATAAGATGATCGATGCTTTGGGAGAAACACCGCTTCCTAGAGAAATTAAAAGATCTACGGAGCCTGAAGATCGTGAGCGGTTCCAGACCATATATGCCAAGAACATTGGGGCGGTGGCAGCTCCTACTGCAGGCTTGCATTTTACGCCACAGTTGATGAAGCGCCTGGAGTTGGTAGGGGTTGATGTGTCAGCAATTACACTACATGTCGGTTTAGGTACCTTTAGACCCGTCGATGTAGAAGACTTAACCAAGCATAAGATGGATTCCGAGAACTATTGGGTGGAGAAACCTACTGCTGATCGAGTAAACCGAGCCTTGGATGAGAAGTCAAAAATCTGCGCTGTTGGGACTACTGTGATGAAGACACTCGAGTCTTCTGTTTCTGCAACAGGCCTACTAAAAGAAAACACAGGATGGACGGACAAATTTATTTTTCCACCGTACGATTTTAAGATTTGTGATGCGCTGATTACCAACTTTCACCTTCCTGAATCAACCTTGTTGATGATGGCTTCTGCCTTTGGAGGGTACGACCTAATCAACGAAGCATACCAAACGGCCATCAAAGAGAAGTATCGCTTTTTTAGTTATGGCGATGCAATGCTGATTATCTAGCCATGAAGAAGTATGCCATTATTGTGGCAGGAGGGAGCGGAGCTCGAATGCAATCGAAAGTTCCGAAGCAATTTCTGATGGTGGAAGATGAGCCCATTGTCGTCAGGACCATACGAAAGTTTTACGATGCCGTGCCCGATATTGAAATCATTGTGGTGCTTCCCGAAAGTCACATCAGTCGTTGGGAAGCACTGGGAAATGAATTTGATTTCATTTCAAACACCACGGTAACATCAGGTGGGGACACACGTACCGCCTCCGTGCTCGCAGGTTTGAAACTGACTGCTGATGAGGGACTCGTAGCGATCCACGATGCTGTCAGACCCTACGTATCCCCAGAAACCATCGTTGCTTCTTTTACATCCGCAGGGCAACATGGTTCAGGTGTTGCCGCTGTGGCACTGAAGGACTCCATACGTGAACTGAATCCTGGTAAGAGGTCCAAGGCTTTAAATAGGAACAACTATGTGCTGGTACAGACGCCTCAGACTTTTGATGTAGCAAGACTCAAAGCCGCCTATGCTAAGATTGGAACAGCATCGTTTACGGATGACGCCTCCGTGTATGAGCACGCTGGGGAGGAGGTACATCTTATCGAAGGGAGCTATTCGAATATTAAAATTACCACTCCTGAAGACTTAAACTAAAATCCCCAATTCGTCGAACTGGGGATTTTAAATTTTCACTTCTTGATAAATCGGAAGATCAGGTCATTTTTTCCCTCACCATCAAATTTTAGTAAATAGACGCCCGCTGTTAAAGACGAAGTATCCACTAGTAGGGTATTTCTATTTTTTTGGTACACGATACCATTCAGCATCTCCTTGCCTTCAAGATTCACAATCTTATATGCCATACTTTCCTGGAGGATTTTGTCATATGAAATGTAGATTATGTCCTGAGAAGGGTTTGGGAAAATCTTGAAATTGGTAAAGAATTCAGAGGTTAAACCAAGGATCAATTCAATGGAAACACCTTCCTCCGTTGCGAAGACAGCCAAAACAAATGTATCGTCAGAAACGCCACTTTCTCCGATGTCAAACTGTACGAAGGAAGACTCGTCCAAGGGGATGCCTGGATACTCAACAAAGAAACGATAGGTGCCCGATGGAAGGAATCCGTACTCAAATTCTCCGTTGTCGTTGGTTTCACCATAAGCAATCAGCTCGAAGTCGTCGTCATTTTGTCCGGTACGCCCTCCTGTTCTTCGCCTTCGTAATCCGCATTTTCTTTTCTTGGCTCTTCGTCGTGTCAGTGTTCGGGCGTTCTCATCCTCTCCAAAGTCTTCTTCGATGGTTCCTTGTACATTCCCAGTCGCCGTAGGATCTATCACCATTGGGGCTTCCACCATTGCAATTTGAATGGTTGAATCCCCGCTTACCTGAAGGATTTGCGCCTCCTCCCAGAGGAAGCTGTTCCCAAAGTAGGTAGCAACATAAATGTTTGGGTCTGCATCCACATTGACCAAGTAGTCACCCACAAAGACAGGATTGAATGAAAAGACGCCATCCGAATCATTTACCACGTCGACGGTATCGTAGTTACCCAACGCCTCTAAGCGGAGCAAAGTGCCATCCGTTTCATCTGAGATGGGTTCCTCTCCTAGCGTAGACTCAACATTGATAACAACGCTCTGGAGATTGAATGCAGATAGCCCTAAGTACATACCAAAATCATCACTCGTTGGATTTCCGCCAAACTGACTCGTATTGACTTGTGTTTCCAACGTTCCTCCAGAAAGCGTTCCACCCGCATAATTCGTTGTTGTACTTTGGTTGGAGAACTGCGCGGAGGTACGATTCAGTAACCCAACACAAAGGATTGAGCAGATTAAAAGATATCTCATGCTACTCATTTGCTTGCAGTTTTTCGTCCACTTAACGACTGCATGAGCTGATCCATCTCCGCTCGCAGCTGACTTACTTCTTCGAGCGAAGACTTCAGCTTTGTATTTTCATTTTCCAGTGATTCTACCTTACTATTAAGTTCCTTTATGGCTTCAATTAAGACGGCGTTCAATTGCGCGTAGTTTACCGCTTTCATGCCTTCTTCGTTGGTGTGAACAAATTCGGGGAATACTTCTTCCACTTCTTGAGCAATCAGACCTATTTGATTGTCCTGGGTTTTAGTTTGATCCTTCCACTGATAGGAAACACCGCGAAGCTTCATGGTTTTTTCAAGGGAATTACTTAGATCACTAATGTTGTGCTTTAGCCGACGATCAGAGGTTTGGATCAGCAGAGTGGTTGTAATCGATCCCGAATTTGACATGTTGCCAAAATTCCCATCCAAGGAAAAAGTCTCCGTACCTGCATCATCCTTTAGGCTCAGAATTCCAGCACCTGCCTCATAAAACAACTTATTTTGATCACTCGCGTTCTGGATGGAAAGTCCTCCGTTGTTGCCCGAAACAAACATATTTATGGCACTACCTCCATCGTTTCTATTTGCAGAGATGTTTCCATTAACTCCATTCAGGAGAATCCGGTTTGCTCCCGTATTATCATTTAGTTCAAGCCCTCCCGCTCCGGTTTCATCAAGATTACCGGTTATGTAGGTAGTTTGTGTACTGCTCCCAGATGTATTGTTAAAAAGCAGCACATTGCCAAACTCGCTCAAACCGTCACTGGTTTTAAATCCATTCAATTGGGTTGTATTGAACCAAAACCCACCGCCATCGTCTATTGAACCGTACATATTTAGGATAGGTAGATCATGGTCCTCAAATCCCAACCCTCCAAGCTGAATGTTGATACTTTGGTCACCATAAAATTCAATACCTCCACTGGTACCTGTTGGGTCTGCACCCCCTGTATCTTGCGATATGCCTGCTCTGACCAGACTGAGGTCCTTCCCTCGAAATTCGAGTCCAGCGTCCTTTATGGAATCTCCACTTGTGATCCAAACCGTTTGCTTCACGTTGTTTCCATTTTCGGAGGCGTTCAAGGCCATGGCGCTTTTGGCCAGGCTTCCCTCTTGATAGGAAAAAAAGTTGTGGGTGGGGCTTCCATAGTAGTTATAGATATCAATACCTCCCCTTCGATATCCATCGGGAATAGGACCATTTAAGTCCAGGTCGGCTGCATATACATCTACGAGAAGTGTCGCACCATCTGCATTGGCATTTTCTCCATACAGATCCATGAAGCTGTTCTGTCTGCTGTCCAATATGGTACCAGCTACCACAGCACTACGGGTGCTGCCATCACTTGTGTTATTTCCATTTAGCTGCAGATATCCTCCAGTGCCAGTTCCTCTATTGGTAGTCATGAAAGCACCTGTATTATTCAATGAGTCTTTTAGAACGATAACTCCATCATATCCGCTGTTTTCGGACCCTATCTGCACTTTCTCATTCCCGCTTTCTCCGAATAAGGTAATTTCTTGCGTTTCCAAGGTGTCGGCGATGACTGCACTACGACTACCGTCCAATACCAAGCTTTTGGAGTAATCTGAGTTGTTCAAAATCATTTTTCCGTGGTCTTGACCACCTCCTTCAAGCGTGTCCACCCGGAGAGCAATTTTTATTTGGTCATTGGTATCGTACATGCCTAGAAATCCAGTATCACCTCCTGTGATTCCGGATGATCCAAGAATGATATTTCTGCTGTCATTATTTGCATAAAGCACCACGCTTCCTGCGTCATTGGGTTCGAAGTAGCTGAGGTCAGCTTTTAATTCACCCAAAGGACTCATAACCTGCACACTATTGCTTCGGACCGTATCAGGTTCTATGGTCCCTCCGGAAGATCCTTCAACAGGAACTCCGTTGATCAGAATTGCTTGCGCGTCAATTGTGCCGGTAGTTCCGTCCAATAAAATGGATCCAGCCCCGGTTTCGTCAGTCATGTTGATAGATCCTCCGGTGCTAATACCGTCTCCACTACTAAGTTGGAGTGAATACGTGAGCTCACCCGTCTCTTGAGAGGCGACAAGATTCATCCAACTCGTGGCGCTGGCACCATTTTGTTCGGAGTAAATATTGTGGGTAAAGTTTCCGTGGTAGTTTTTGATGTCGATTCCCCCACGGCGATAGCCGTCGGCAATGGGACCATCTAGATCGATATTACTACCGTAGACATCAACCATTAGTTCGAAGCCATCATTGGCAGCATTTCCACCGAACAAATCCATATAGCTATTTTGATCACCTGTAGTAGCCATAACTGCGGCACTTTTGAACGAATCGTCGGTAAAATCCTGCTGAGTTAGCTGTAGGTAACCCCCGCTTTTTCTGGTACGAATGAAGTTTCCAGTCCTTCCGAGCGAGTCAGTCAAGGACATTATTCCATCATAGCCGCCGTTCGTAGTAGCTATTCTTGCTTTCCCTTCGTCCTCTATCCCAATTGCCTCTGCCATGAACGCACGAAGGGTATCCACTTCTATTCCTTCTGGTCCAGTGTAGGGCAATAGTGGAGAAAACAGTGTAATGGGAGTTAATGCCTGTCCATTTACGGAAATGTTAAGCAGCACTTCCGGACTCTCAAAAAATAGGGTATCGGGTAAGGGAGTGGTTTCTCCTAAGACTACAGCGTAGTATCCGTCTACTACGGCAACATTTGCAAAGGACTCAGACCAGGGTGGACTATCAATACTAAAATCTATTGAGGTGGTCCCATTAAAAGGTCTTCCATCGTCCAGTAGCCTACCTTGGAAAGGAATCTTTTGACTAAAAACAGTTATTGATAATAAAAATAGGAATGATGCAAAAAGGTTTTTCATAAAGTATCTGGTTAATTGACTTATCAAGATAATCAATTGATAATAGATAAGTCAATACCTATTTTGGTGTATTAATCGGGTGTGATTAGCTATTTTGGTGGCTATGAGGAGTAGAGTAGTTGTAGATTATCAAGACATATTTGAAACGTTTCAGGAGTTTAAGGGAGCCTCTCTTGAAAATCATGTGGAAAAGCTGAGAGAGCTCGATCAGTTGATTCCACATAGTGCTACGTTTTTCTGTGTTACAAATACGAGCAATCAGTCGTTTGAATACGTAAGTAAAAATTTTCCACCTGCTACCAATCTAGACATTGAGGAAATGGTCGAGGGCGGAATGCAATTTTGGTGGAGCAGAATGCATCAGGAAGAGATTCAAATTTGGCTTAAGTCACTGCAAGACCTGATGGAGTTCACCATGAGTAACATTGCGTTAGAGGATCGTCGACGGATGACCTATACCTGGAACTACCGCATAAAATCCGGGAATGGAATCTATAAAAACATCATTCAGCACACGACACCCATGTTTTTTGATGATCAGGGTAAACCAATCATTGGACTTGCGCACTATTCGGTACTCGAGGCGCACGAGATACTACCGATTCAGGCATCGGCAAAAATCCTAAATATCAACGATGAGTACGAGACGCTTTTCTACCAAAACTATGGAGGTCAGAAGTTGCTTTCTGATGCTGTCACAAATCGGGAGCGGGATGTTTTAGCATTACTTATACGTGGCTATTCAAACGCTGAGACCGCGAAAAAACTCAACATTAGTGAACATACCGTAAAGACGCACCGGAAGAATGCCATGACCAAAACCAATTCCAAAACGATTGCCCAGTTGGTTGCCACGTGCATCCGTCAAGGAATCCTTTGAAATTACTTTTTGACTATTTTGTAGACCAGCGGCTCCGTATTTCCTCCTCCGGAAAATCTAACGAAGTACTGTCCTGGTCGAAGAATGGAGGTGTCAAACAACTCTTTCTTCTTTAAACGATCTAACTCTTTTGTAAACAATACTTGGCCTTGTAGATTCGTAATCTCCATCTGCACCTTTTCCAACTTGATTTGAGCGTACTCAAGGATCAAAAGGTCAGTGGTAGGATTAGGGTAGATGCTGAAATCTACGAAGTAGTCCGTAGTGATCCCCAGCACAATCTCTATTGTAATTCCCTCTGGGGACGCAAAGACAGCTAAGACAAACTCGGTGTCACTTACACCTGCTTCGCCGATTTCAAACTCTATAAAAGCCGATTGATCAAGGGGAATTCCAGGATACTCCACAAAGAATCGGTAGGTTCCGGAGGGTAAGAATCCGTATTCAAATTCACCGTTGTCATTGGTTTCACCGTATGCAATGAGTTCGAAATCATCATCAGCTTGCCCTGTTCGGCCTCCAGTTCTACGCCTTCTAAGACCACATTTTCGTTTCTTCGCCCTGCGTCTTGCATCTACTCTGGATTCATCTTCTGGAAAATCTTCATCTATCGTGCCTGACACCACCCCGTCTCCCGTCTCGGGCTCTGGTACTTTGAGAACTGCGATGCTAATGGTGGTATCACTTACCAGACGGAGCGTATCTGCGCCAGATGACAAGGCATCACCATAGAAGGTTGGAATGTAGATCAGGTTGGGATCATCCAAGTCCAGGGTTGATTCGACGGCTACAAAATAGTTTCCTAGTAAGACCTCGGGAAAATTCACGGGACTTTGCACGGATGATGGTGGGAACGGGACAGTATCGGCAACCGCTTCATTTAGGGAAAACAGGTAACCATTTAGCGGTTCCGAAATAGGTACTTGGCCATCAACTGCATTGACGGTCACAACTGCATTTGCCAGAATTTCGATGGTGCGAGAGGATAAATCCAATCCGGGGACAAGGGTGTTGGATACCACAACTCCGTAGGTTCCGACCTGATCCGCACTCATGCTGGCAATGGTATAGGAAGATGCTGAAGCGCCGTCAATGGGAGTTCCATTGAAGGTCCACTGATACATGTTAGCACTTCCGTTGGTAGTGGTAGTGAGCAACTGCCCTGTGCCTACTCTCACCACCAGATCTTCTTGGTCGATCGCGTCAATGTCTTGTTGGTCAGCGTATTCAATTGCAGGATTACCTGACACTGCTTCGAGGTCCCCAAAGTCCAACATATTCTCGCTAAGATCAATCAATGTGACTTTGACAAGTGCTGCGAAGTCGGTTGCCAAGGCTTTGATGCTGTTGCCAGCAAGGTTAAGGGTGACCAAGGAGTCTAACGTGTTGACTTCGAGTGGTACTGTTCCCGAAAGTCCATTGTCAGCAAGGTTGATCGTTCGGATCTGCGTCTCCTCGGTATTAAGGGTAACGCCAAACCAATTTTTGATCGGTTGATCATCTGCGAGCCAGTTTTCATTGTTGGTCCAGTTTTGTCCGTCAAGCGCGGTATAAAATGCCACCAAGGCCAATGAATCCGACATGCTAATGCCACTTGTTAGGGTAATAATTTCTACTTCGTCTACTGATGAATCAGTTCCGTTGTTTCCGGCTAGATCCGTAGCGGTAGCAATTACGTCATAAACACCTGGGGATAGTGAGGAAATAACGCCCTCAGAGAGATTCCAGGTATTGTCTGTGTTAACTGTTGCTGGATAGTTGCTTCCATCAATTTCAATGTCGATTGTTGCGGACAGGTCGTCAACGGTTCCTGTCAATTCTGGACTCACATTAGCGGTAGATAGGGCATCAATCGTCACCATTGGTTCCGTTACATCGTACACGATGCGAAGGGTGTCCGATGCCTGGCTTTCACCACCGTCACTGACCGCATTCACTGCAGCCTCTGGGATTAAGATGGCAATTTCACCTTCAACAGGGTTAATGGTAAAGTCGAAGTTTCCGTTCCCATTGTCAAGCAGGCTTCCATCTTGTACGTAGGAAGTTCCGGCGTTATCGTTTAACAGGGTCACGATATCGCTGACATCAAAACCAGAGACACTGACACCAAAGTCTACTGCGACAGTCCACGGAGACTGATTGGAAACGCTATTTCCTGTATAGCTCAGAACAGGCAATGGGTTGGACAGCGAAATAATATCAACTTCATCAGTAGTGCTATCAGTTCCTACGTTTCCGGTCAAATCAGTTGCGGTTGCAACAACGTCATAGGCTCCTAAGGCAAGTGGGGACAGGGTCCCCTGTGAAACAGTCCAGGTATTGTCCGCATTGACAGTCGCTGGATAGTTGTTTCCATCGATTTCAATGTTAACTGTGGCAGATAGATCGTCAATGGTTCCTGTCAGCTCAGGACTTGTATCACCTGTAGCGATAATATCTACGGTAATATTTGGTGCTGAAATGTCAAATTCAATTCTTAGCGTATCCGAGGCTAGCGTTGCTCCACCTCCGCTTAAGGCATTTGCTACGCCAGCAGGGATCAATATTGCAATCTCGCCTTCTACTGGCTCAACCACGAAATCAAAACTGCCATCTGCATTGTCCACCAGGCTGGCACTCTGGACATACGATACCCCAGGAGTCTGATTTAATAGGGTGACAATATCAGCCTCCTCAAACCCCGTCACTTCAGCGCCGAACTCGACTGAAATATCCCAAGGCGATTGGTTTGAAACATTTCCTCCGGTAAATGACAAGACGGGGAGTGGATTCGGTGGATTCAAGATACTCACCTCATCGATGGTAGCGTCGGTTGCTGAATTTCCGGCTAAGTCTGTTGCAGTAGCGATGGCATCATAGGTCCCAACCGCCAATGTGGCAATCGTACCCTGCGCTACTTCCCAGCTATTGTCTGGATTTACCGTTGCGGGATAACTGACACCTTGAATTTCAATTTCCACAGTTGCTGTCAAATCGTCGACGGTTCCCGTCAAGGTAGGAGTGGATTCAAAGGTGGATACTGCGTCGACTGTTACGATTGGTTCTGTGACATCGTATACAAATCTTAAAGTGTCAGAGGCTAAGGACGCGGTTGCGTCGCTTGTTGCATTAGCAGCAGCGTTGGGAATAAGAATTCCAATTTCTCCCTCATCCACTAGATCAACGGTGAAGCTGAAATCACCATTGCCGAGATCGGTAAGGCTTCCATTTCTAACCAACGAGCTCGTAGATACATTGTCCAGCAAAGTTTCAATGTCGGACTCCTCAAAACCTGTCATTTCCTGCCCAAATGAGATGTTTGCGGTAACCTCGGCATTGTTTGTAAAGTCCGGGGCATCACTCGTAATGATGGGAGTAGCTGCATTTGTAAGTTCAAAAGTGGTAGTCTCCACAAAACCCCAGGATCCTTCTTCATTTCTGGCACGGATAGCGAACGTATGTAGTCCTGGCCCAATTTGTGGATCAATATCCACCATTAAATCGATCAAATCAAGTACGTTGATTGGCATGTCCAATGGAATATCAATGCCATTTCCTTGCCCGGGATCATCGTCTACAAAGAACTCTAATTTATCAATCGCCCTGTTGGGGCCGGGAAAGTCTATATCATTTTGAGGGTCCTGAATAAGGAACAATCTGCGTTCATACATACTCCAGCGATTGGCTTGGCTTTGTGTCCGGACCCCCAGAACATGGTATCCCGGACTTAGTGCATCGGTATTTACGTTGATATTTTCGATGATCGATGATCCCCCTGAAGTAGGAATACTTGTTGCATTTCCCACACCGGGATCATTGTCTATGAAATACTCGGCAGCACTGATGTTGGATATTGCTTTGGGAAAGGCTAGGTTATCATCAGGATCTTGAATGAGGAAAAGCCTCCTTTCGTAAAGGGACCATCGGTTATTTGCATTCCTTGTCCTGACACCCAAAATGTGGTACCCTGGGCTAAGAGCGCCTGTGCTTACATTGAAGCTTTCGCTGATGGTGGCTCCGCCGGATGTGGTTATTGGAGTCCCATTGGCGATACCAGGATCAGCATCAATAAAATATTCTGCATTGGCAATGCTTGATACGGCGGCGGGAAAGGCTAAATCATTTTGTGGATCTTGAATAAGAAAGAGCCGTCTTTCGTACATACTCCATCGACCCTCGGCATTTTGCGTGCGAACACCTAAAAGATGGTAGCCGGTACTCAAGGCACCCGTGGCAATGCTGAAACTCTCGTTTATCGTGGTTCCTCCAGCAGTCGTGATCGATGATCCGTTTCCAGGTCCGGGATCAGTGTCGATAAAGTATTCTGCGCTGGAAATGGTTGCCACCGTTCTTGGAAACGCCAGATTGTCAGTGGGATCTTGTATGAGGAAAAGTCTTCGCTCATACATACTCCAGCGATTTTGGGCATTTCTAGCGCGAATGCCAAGAATGTGGTAACCAGGGCTCAACGCATCGGTATTGATGCTAAAAGACTCGTTTTGCGTAGTGCTTGGTGAGACCGCAATGGACGTCCCATTGCCCGGACCGGGATCAGTGTCAATAAAATACTCGAGCGTAGTTATGTCTTCTTGAGCACTAAGACACAGCATCCAAAGCATGAGAAATACAAATCCGCTACTGCGCACCTTTAACATGATGTGGTGGTTCGGGTGTAATTAGTTGGATTTTGCGCTCACATTAACCTCTAAGGGCTGATTGGGATTGATCACTGTACTAATGTTCAATGACTGAATTGTCGGAATCGCACTTGTGAGCAACTGAAGATTCACACCATTGAAAGGGTAGGGTCCTCCAAAAATACCTACGTCAGTGGCATCTGTGCCACCATTGGTGACTTCTGCCCCGGATGTTGTGTAGTCATCTGTACTTTGCCAAGTGTTGCTAAGGGTTGCGGAGGCGAACTGAGGATCGATTCCCTGGTAATTCCCTGTTCCAGTATTACCAGCCACTCCCCCTTGCGGAGGAAGCACGTCATTGTTTGTGCTAAAAGACATGTTATTATTGAAAACATTGTTTTGGAAACTGGCTGAGGTACTGTTTCCGGCGGTAGCGATGCTCGGCGTTAAACCATAAAAAATATTGTTTACTACAATGGTATTTTGCAAATTGACGGAAAATGCTGCTGCATTGCTTCCGACAAAGTTGTTGTTTTGGATAACTAAAAAATCATCAGTTGAGGACTTGCGAATGCTCCCATTTATGATGTTATTGGAGACGATTGCCGCAATTGAAGCTGATGAGATAAAGTAGATACTGGCATCGATGACATTGTTCCTAATGGTAAGGTTGGTTGCTTGCTCTGAATGACTCCAGGAATTAATGTAATTGTATGCAATTACCATGTCATCAATAGGAACGGCAAATGAGGTGGAAATACTTGACATTGAACTGATGAGATTGTTAAAGATGCGAATGCCGCTTAAGGTATAAGTGGGATCTCCAGCAGCCCTCCCAAAATAAATGTTGTCAATATCCAAACCGGTAATCGTGCTGTTGGAAGGATTGGTTGATCCGTCCGGTGCTCCGTATAATTCAATTCTGTTTACCATCGAAGTGTATGGAATATCCTTATCCAGGTTAAAGCCAATGCCTCTGAAATGAAGTTCCACGTTTGTAGTCCCAACGCCATATTGGGTAACGCTAGGTTGAATGTATATGGTATCTCCGGGGCTGGCCGCGTCAATGGCCTCCTGCAGGGTTCCGAAGATATTGGCCCCAGTGGGAGGATTCGGATTGTTGTCGGCAATCCAAATGGATTGCGAATAGGAAAGGTATGCAGCCAAAAAGAGCACGGATGCTAGTAGGTTTTTCATGATAGCGGTTTATAAAATGGTCGCTAAAGGTAAGTATTCATGATTTGAACCCAAAGCATTTGATGTTATTTTAATTCAATTAATTATTTATATAATTATATTCATATTCTCATGCAGTGCTTTAAGGGTCAGTGTTGAATTTACTTTGCTACCCTACTTGACAGCCTTTGAGAGGTGCTACTTCTTAACGATCTTATAAACCAATGGCGCCTTGTAGCCGCCACCTGTAAAACGCACAAAGTACTGCCCTGGTGCAAGCAAGGAAGTATCATATTGGATCGCGCGTTCTTCCCTGGATAATTGCTTGGTGTACAAAATTTGACCTTCCAAGTCAACTAGTTCCATAGTAACGTCGTCTCTTTTTACTTCAGCATAGGTAATGTTCAAAAGATCTGTCGTTGGGTTGGGATAGATATTAAAGTCTACAAAATAGTCGGTGGTCACACCTAAGATTATTTCGATCGTAATTCCATCCGGGGATGCAAATACTGCAAGTGTAAAGTCCGTATCACTCACTCCTTCCACGCCAACAGTGAACTCTACAAAAGCGGATTCGTCCAGCGGTATTCCGGGGTATTCCACGAAGAAGCGATAGGTACCTTGAGGGAGGAAACCAAACTCAAATTCTCCGTTATCATTGGTTTCACCGTAAGCAATTAGTTCAAAATCTTCGCTGTCCTGCGCAAGTCTTCCCCCGGTTCTTCTTCTTCTGAGTCCGCATTTTCGTTTCTTCGCCCTTCTTCTTGCGTCTACCCTTGATTCATCTTCGGGGAAGTCTTCTTCCATGGTTCCACTTACGACTCCTGGGCCCGTTTCTACGTCCTCTGGAAATCTTTCCATCTGTATGGTTACTGCAGTGTCTGCCTGCAGAAACAGCGTGTCCGCATCGATGGAAAGCAGTTCATCGCCATAGAAGGTTGGAAGAAATGCTCCTTCTACTTGGGTGCCGTCTTCATTGCGGAAAGGATCCACGGACTCTACAGCGATGAGGTAATCACCCAGAAGAACTTCAGGGAATTCGAATGAGCTGGAAATATTAAAGAGTCCGGACTGATCGCCAAATGCAACAGAATCAGGAACATCTTCCGGATCAATTTGTACTTGATCCAGTGGGAACAGATACGCATTCACATTGTCAGAAATCGGGCTTTCACCGTCGTCATTCAGTGCATCCAGTTCAATCACCGCGTTTGCAAATAGCTGAAACGGGTTTGATGAAAAAGTAAGGTCTTCAAGTTCTGTGTTAGTAACGGTAAGCACATACCTGCCAACATTGCCTCTACCTAAACTTGCAATGTCATAATTGATGGTGGTTTGCGTCTCATCAATCGCACCGTTAAGATTCCATTGATATACATTGCTTGGTGCTTGGCCCGTCAATGCCGTCATGGTCACTTGGTTTCTGGCGCGAGTAGTAGTGTTTGTAGCTGGGAAAGGGGCACCGCCATTAATCGATAGCTCGAGTGGCACTTCGGTGCTGTTTTGCGGAGCATATATAAATTTCGTAATGCTTACATTGGGCTCCAAATCAGCAAAGTCGAAGTTATTGCCATTAACCGTCAAGGAATCCAGTGTGGCTGACAGATCAGGAAGGTCTGTAAACGCGTTGTTTTGAATTTCAACAATGGACAGATTTGGTAGTGTTGCCAATTCATTCGGAATACTTCCGTTCATCTGGTTATCACTGACATCCAGTAGTTCCAACTGGGTCAAATTCCCAACCTCTGAACCTATGGAACCTGTGAAATTGGCTTGGTCTACCCAGAAGTCAACCAGGTTGGTCAGATTAGTAAATGATGAGATATCTCCACCTAGATCACTTGTTCCAAGATAAACGAACTGCAAGGAATTGATTGTCCAAAACTCCTGCGGAATGGTTCCTCCTGTGAAAGGATTATCCCAAAGCGCAATGAAATTTAGGTTCTCGAGATTTGCGATACTTGGTGAGATGGTTCCCGTCAGGTTATTCTGTGAGATAGAGAGTCTGATCAGATTCGAAAGGTCGAACAATTCCTCTGGAAGCGATCCGGTTAGTTGATTGCGACTCATGACCAATGTGTCAAGACTGGTCGTGCCAATTTCCGGTGGGATGGTTCCTGATAGAGAATTATTGCTCAAATACAGATCCGTAAGTGCGGTTAGGTTGCCAATTTCGGAAGGCAAGGTTCCGGATAGATTGTTGTTGCTCAAAAAGAGTTTAGTAACTCTTTCGCCTTCCACGTTTACGCCAAACCACGTCTCAGCCCTGGTGCCTTCCACGAGCCAGTTCGAATTGTTCGTCCAGCTGTTGCCACCCAGGTCGTTGTAGATTGCGAGAAGTGCACTCGAGTCTTGTGCTACTATTCCCGGTGCCTTCCCCGTTCCTGAGATACCAAATGAATAGGTGGCTTCGTCTGCATCGTTACTTGTGATCTCCAGCGTTGCATTTGATGTGACAAAAGCTGAAGCCGAATACGTAACACTAAGGGTCAACGTGTTTCCGCCAACAATGGTGTTTGGGAGTCCTATTGCCCCAATGCTAAAATCAGAAGCATCTGCTCCTGTAATTTGGATATCACTTACAATTAGATCGACTTCCCCTGTGTTTTGAACTACAAATTCGGAGGTGGCTTGCTGCCCTACCGTAATGCTGCCAAAGCTTGTACCGTCTGTCAGATCTGGGGTAGTATCACCATTAATGATATCTATTCCATTTCCCTGAATGTTAATTTCTTGTGCCGTTTGGGCGTCTCCTGTTATGCTAAATGAATACGTTCCCTCGTCCAGGTCATCGCTTACAATGTCAACGAAAGCTTCTGCGGTTCCCGAATTTGCAGGATTAAAATCCACTTCAAACGAGGAGGTGGAGCCCGAACCTATGACGAATGGAGTTGGATCTGAAAACACGTCAAATTCTGCATTGCCTGTCCCTGATAAAAGAATGGAGTTGATATTCAAGTCTGAATCTCCATTATTTTCAATCACAAACGTAGACTTCGTTGGGACATCGCCAATGGTAGCTAAGCCAAAATCAGTCCCGTCAAGTGCCGCCGGGGTCACGTCACCGGACAGGATATCTTGCCCATTTCCAGTGATATTGATTTCAGGGCTTACCGCATTTCCGGCCACATCGAAGGTGTACGTTCCTTCATCAGCATCATCACTCTCAATGGTTACGGTGGCACTACTCGGGCCGGGCACAGTGGGGTTGTACTCCAGATCAAAAGTTAGCTCGCTTCCATTTGTGACAATGCTGGGAGTCGTAATACCTGTAATAGCAAAATCGGCCGCATTGGCACCTGAAAGGGCAATGGAAGTGAGGCTTAAATCTGCGGTACCATTATTTTGAATTCTGAAGGTCTGCGAATTCGAGGATCCTGCCAGCGCCGTCCCAAAATCAGTCCCATCAGCGGGATCGGGTGTGTTGTCGCCATCGAGCACGTCGATATCTCCGGCTCCCACTACATCAATTTCAGGCTCGACTTGACCTGTTCCGGCGATCTCAAAAGTATAGACGGGCTCATCCGGATCATTGCTGCTGATTTGAACCGTGGCTTCTCGAAGTCCAACTGCTCCAGGTTCGAAATTTAGGTTGAAGGTTTCGGTGGATCCGCTGGTGACCGTTGAAGGGGCAATTGGAATTGAAAAGTCAGTAGCATGTGTCCCACCAATGCTTATGTCCGTGATGTTTAGGGTAGTGCCTCCCAGGTTTTGGATGACAAATGTTGCAGCTTCCGATTGGCCTATGACCACAAGCCCAAAATCAGTATCATCCCCTGCATCAGGAGTAGTATCGCCACTGGCAATATCCGTTCCATTACCTTGGATGTTAATGTCCGGCTCTGGTGCAAGCGCTTCGTTGAAAATCACCTTGAGTCCGGTATAGTATCCCCCAAAAATGATGTCATTATCACCATCATTGTCTATGTCTGCCAACACCGTTTTGGTATATTCATCGGCTATAGCCGGCACATCAGAATCCTGCGTAAAAGTTGAATCTCCATTATTAAGAAAGATTGTAGGGTAGGATAAGTAACCTCCTAAAATTATATCTACATCTCCATCTTGATCTATATCCCCGATCGAACTTTGTGCTGCATAGGTTGTGGCAATTTGACTATGAAAGATGAGTGTGTCTGTATCATTAAGCCACAAGGTATGGTCTTGCCCGCTCGTGGCAAACAAATCAAGATCACCATCACCATCAAAATCGGCTAAGTCTACATCTGTGGTCCCATAACTTGAAGAGGCTTGAATGTATTCGATTTGTGTAAAAACTCCCGTTCCATCATTTATGAAAATTTCAGTATCAGCAATGCCATTGTAGTCTCCACCCACTATTGCATCCACATCTCCATCTCCATCCAGGTCTCCAACGTCCATTGATGAAGACTCATATTTTAGACTTGCACTTGAAGCAAACGTGAAGCCAAAGCTCCCATCATTGTCAAAAGCGCGCAAAAAGAAAAGCGTCCCATCACCTTCATATCTGGAATAGCAGATGATTTCTAAATCACCATCTGCATCAATGTTCTCAATAAAGATATCACGTACGTTATAATTTATGGCGTCCAGTGTATCAATTGGGGTAAATGTTCCTGCATCATTTCTCCAAACGTCAAATCCCAGATTGTTTGCATATCCCTGACCTTCCAGTCCTCTTACCATGTCCGGATCTCCATCCCCATCCAAATCTCCGAAAGCAAGACTCTTACCATTGGGTCCTAGTTGTTGAGCCACCGAAAAACTTCCAGTCCCATCATTTTCCCACAACCTTGATTGGAGGGGTCCTACGGTTACAAAGTCCACATCTCCGTCTCCATCCACATCGGCGCTGTCTAAATCATAAACAGCAGAGATGGAAATCAAGTCAGCAGTTTGAATGAATGAGCCACCACCCTGGTTTTCGAAAGCAGAAATTTCTGCGCCTCCGAACAGTAGATCTGCATCACCATCTGCATCTAAGCTGGCTGGAATAGATGAACCCTGGAATTTTGCAATTTGAATCGGTCCGACTCCGACCGTGGTTTGGAAAATGAAGGTGGAATCTCTTTCCGTATTGATGACAAATTCATCTAAACCATCATTGTTGATATCGGTTGAGAAAATATCATCTACGCTACCATTATCATTGAGCGTGATCAGGTTACTCTGTGTGAACGTAAAAACATCGTTCCCGTCATTGGTGAAGACGCGAGCCACCGCTGTGGGATAGGAAGAACCCGCCATGATCAGGTCTGTGTCTCCATCGTTGTCAATGTCAAGTGTATCGGATTCATTGTTGTAAAATCCTGGAAGTATGGTGTAAACTCCAGCATCATTGAACGCTCCGCTTCCATTGTTTGAAAATGTATGGAGCGGATTGCCCACTGAAATCCTGTAGGCAGTGTATAAAATATCTAAGTCATTGTCTCCATCGACATCCATGAGTCCTCTGAGGGTGGAGTTTGGCTGAGATACCTCAGGACCGGGAAAAGCCGTAGAGTCAGAAAAATCGAGGGCGTTGTTAGGGAATACCGTGACATATCTGCGATATGGAGAAACCGATTGTTGTGTTTCCCCTACGATATCAGCATCCCCATCCCCATCCAGATCCCCTGCCCACCTTAAATCATTATTTAAATTTACTGTTGGGAAGGTGACGGGTTGGGCTGTGAAGTTACCAGCTCCGTCATTGAGCCAGGCCTGAAACGTGTATCCAATTTGGTCTGAGCCATTCTGCATAAATACATCGAGGCTGCCGTCACCATCCAGGTCTGCTAGCAATGACTCTGTGGTAATATTGCCTACTGGGATTGTGGATTGCGTAAAACTAAATCCACCTTCATTTATTAAAACGATGGGATCATCTAGGTAACTCACAAAAATCAGGTCAAGATCCCCATCGTTGTCCAGATCTCCTCTAAGCACGTTACTGCCATAGGCATTGCCTACGATGGTAGGCTGTGATAAGTCCACAGTTTGTGCTTGTGTTGGGTTTGCCGTAGCGACAACCGCTCCTAAAGCAAGTGCAACAGCCCAGTGCTTGTAGCGAAGTCTTCCTATGGTATCGGATGGTCCGGTTAGCCCATGAATCCGCTTTTCGAGATTCTTCAGGCGTTCGATGGTTTCTTTCCGTCTGCGGTAGCGCAACTTTTGGAATTCACCTTCTTGTACGCTTTTCTGAAATCGGGAAGAAAGCTTGTCGTGTTTGTTTTTTAGGCGGCTAAGTAGAGATTGGTAGAGTGTATTCTGCATAGCTAAGACATAGTAGGGTAAAGCACCCACCAAGTTATAGATTCTAGGTCAATAGTTGAAAGTGATCATCCATACTTTTATGCCCCTGGACGAATATTTTTCAGTACAGTGTTGTTTTACTGCTATTCAGACACTGATCGATGGCTAAGTTGTAGTTTGATCTTCTTTGTCAGGATTATTCCAAAATACTTCTTCTTCAGTGACCACTGTTGTTTGATGCAGACCCTTTTCCAGATTTAGAATATTGGGCCTTCTGTTTCCTGCTAAGATGACGAGATCATACAACTCTTCTACACTTGTTCGGTAGGTAATGTGTCCGCAGGGCTGTCCCGTAGGGATATATACAGCGGTAATGCCACATACCACGGATCGTTTCGCGATAGGGGCCTCTTTGAACAAAGAGCTGTTGGGTCGGAGTTTCGACGTAGCGATGAATAAGTAGTCTCCTATCCTGTCCATACCTCTCGCAAATCCATTTAGCTGGGTAACAGGTTCATACTTGCCAGATTTTACGTCTATTTTCACTAACTCGCCTGTCGCAGAAAGCAGCATCCAAACGCCGTCTTCATAAATTCTTGGTGTATGCGGGACAGGTAGTTCTGCCAGCATGATTTCATTGGTTTCCATGTCAATCAAGACACCCCCATTGAGCATTCCTTCTTTCCACTGTCTGGCAGAATTACCTTGTCCCAGTGCGGAAATGTACTTGGGCATTTGCGTGGTGGGATCTACGGCCAATCCATTCAAGTGGCATCGATCTTCCGGTTTAATCTCCGAAATGAAGTTCGGTTTCCAAATCGTCTTGAAACTAAAATCATCATTGATTTCCGCGACCGTAGAAAACATGGTGTTGACCCCGAGCAGTCCCTGCTTTGTGTATTGGATATCGTGCATGTCCAGGGGTCCCGTGTAATAGCTTGCTCTTGGCACATACAGACTATCGTAGGTATTGGGGTTATGGACATAGTTGGGAGCTAATCCGGGAGCATTTCCCGTCACGATCACGCTGTCATTTGTAGCAATGGCCCATTTTCCACCTTTTTTGGCCATTCCCATAGGTTTATTGAATGTTCTGGGGAGTTGGATGAGTTGGTTTTCATCTTGCGCTGAGAAGATGACCACTTTGCCTGTCTGGTAGGTGCTAATCGCGATGGAGCACTGCAGCCCAATCAATAGTTCAGGAATATTCGGTGTATAGCTGTAGCTGAAAGGTGGAGGTGGATTCATGTCGGAATTTCAATTGAAGAATTTAAAAATAAAACATTGCCTTGAAGAACGGAGCGCTTTGGGTTGGCAATAAAAAACCCCAATCGGTAAGATCGGGGTCATTGAAGTCTTTCGCTGTGCTAGTTAGTATTCGTCTTCATTGAAGCAGAAATCTTCCTTGGTAGGATAATCTGGCCATATCTCTTCAATATTTTCGAATGGCTGACCATCATCTTCGAGCTCTTGCAGGTTTTCGACAACCTCAAGGGGAGCTCCAGATCTGATGGAATAATCAATCAATTCGTCTTTGGTAGCCGGCCAAGGAGCGTCTTCCAGATAAGATGCTAATTCAAGTGTCCAGTACATATTCTCGCCTCGTTTTTAAATCCTCGATTTTTATAATGCGCGCAAATATAGTTTTTAAATGAAAAAATCAAACCCTGCTAGCATATACTTATCGAAAGGTAAATTTGATACTGCAAAAACACGGAAAAAGTTGCCCTTTTTTAAAATTCTCCGGAATCAATCCAGGAAAGTAAGGCCATCTTCACTTCGATCTTTTTTTTCTGACCTCTTATTTTGCCTTCGACTAGTTTATTCATCGAGCCATCGGAAGAGGAAAAGTTGGCAGAATTTTCCTCATAGATTTTTAGATCCTCTTTGTCACGCTGTATGAGGTCATTTAGTATGCCTCTCTTGACATTCTGCTTTTTTTCCCTCTCCAGTTTTGCATAGTCTGGAAAACGCTTGTAAGCTAGCTTCATGACAAATTCGCGCTCTGATAGAATCGGGATCAGGTTCAACACTTTGAACTTTTCCTGTGATCGAGCTTTGTCCCTAAATGTTGATTTTTTTATCGCATCTATTTCTTCTTTGTTGAAAGGAATAGTGCCTTTTTTGATCTCTTCCAGTTTACTCAGCACACCTGTATAGTCTACGTTGGAAGTAAATGGTTTCTTCCCGCCTTTTAACGCCTTGTAAAAGGCGTCATGGAGGGGTTGATATTGCTCAGAAGGAATGCCGCCATTTTCCTTCCATCTTGCTTTGAGGTCCTTTACTTTATCAAATCGCTCTTTGCCTCGAAGTGCTCCCAAATTTTGTGCTTCCTGTACTAACTCCTCGTACTTATTCTGGCGGTGAACGATCAGTTTCTGTTTATCCTCGTAGAACTGTTTTTTCCGGTCGAAAAAATGGGTGACAATGCCCCAGAACGATGTTTCAAGTTCTTCATTTTTTTCTTCTTCTGCACTTCCTGTTTTGATCCAACGTGCTTTTAGGTCGTGCGCCTTTTCCGTTGCTTCCTTCCAGTTTACAATGTCTTCCAGTTCACCTGCTTCCTCAATCAGTGCTGTTTTTATTTCGGTATTTCGCTCCCTATTCTTTTGAATGATGTCTCGAACCAGTGTCTCGTATTGATCGATTTTGCTTCGTAATGTGCTGTAGTCCCCCAAGCCATCGTGTTCAGGAAGTTGATCGCGCAGATGAACGAGTTTCATTAAAAAAGAGCCCTTATTCTCTGATTCATCGATTTTGGTAGTCACTTCGATTACTTTCGATTCAAGATCGGTGAAGCGCTCTTGGAAAAACTCGGTGGACTTTTCGATGTTATCGTCGCGAACTTCCCCAATTTCCTTGTCTGGAAAATCGCTCCATCCTGTACGATAGATTTTCCCTTCTTTCACATATCCAAAAGGTATTTCGGTCATTTTCCCTGGTGGTTTTTCTAAATGCGTGCTATCGTGGTATATTCGATTCTCAATCAAACTTACAACATGTCAGACGAAAAAATTATTTTCTCCATGTCGGGGGT
>CAZQJU010000047.1:19905-28195 GCA_964593185.1 uncultured Roseivirgaceae bacterium | reverse complement strand
TCTAGTGTAAAAATTTCCATGAATTTCAAAAGTAATGGCAACCATCAAACTAGTTAGCCTGTCCTTACGTTGGAACTGCGATCAAATTCACCAAATCAGAAATTATTGAATCAAAGTTTCGTTAAAAACCAAAATGAAAAGCCTACTCACCGTCATATGTATGCTTCTAGGGTGTACACTCCTGGGGCAGACAGTTGTCACAGGTAAAGTCACTGAAGTGGAAACCGGGGCACCCGTGCCTTTCGCTACGGTGGTTTTTGTTGGCACAACCGAAGGGGCACTCACTGACTTCGAAGGAAACTTCACCGCCTCCACTACTCTTGCAGTTGATTCCTTACAGGTTACCTATGTAGGGTACATCAAAAAGGTTAAACCCGTAACAAGTGGTAGTGCTCAACTGATCAATTTTCAGCTAACGGAAGACATCACCACACTTCAGGAAGTAGTCATCACCCCTGGCGAAAATCCCGCATTCCCGATTCTCCGTAAGGTTGTTGAACGAAAAAAACGCTACGACAAAAGACAGCTAGATGCATATGACTACGAGAGCTATACGCGCACAGAGTTGAGCGTAGATAACATCTCGGATGAAATGAGACAAAAGAAACTGATGCAAAAGATTCTGCAGGTCATGGACAGTGTAGACCAAATTGCAGGTGAAGACGGCAAGCCTATTTTACCTGTAATGACGTCTGAGGCCATCTCAAGATTCTATTTTCGAAAATCTCCTTACGCCAAGCACGAAGACATCATCAAAACAAAGGTGACCGGAGTTGGCGTCACCGATGGAACCACTACCTCACAATTGCTTGGTAGTTCGTATCAAGAGTACAACTTCTACCAGAATTGGCTCAATATTGTTGGAAAGGAATTTGCCAGCCCCATCATCAATAGCTGGAAGGTGCTCTATGAATACGACCTGGTAGATAGTTTATACATTGGTGATGACTACTGCTATCAAATGGAGTTCTTTCCCAAGCAATCCCAAGACCTGGCATTCACGGGCACGATGTGGATCACCAAGGAGCATTACGCGCTCAAACAAATAGATGCATATGTACCCAATGCCTCCAATCTTAATTTTCTGGAGAAAATCAAAATCCAGCAAGAACTCGTCGCTACTTCAGCAGGTCCGTGGTTGCCTGAAAAAACACGGGTAGTTGTGGATTTCAAGCCACTTACGCCTAAGACGGCTGGTATACTGGCTAAATTCTACGTTTCAAATAAAGACATCACCGTCAACCAGCCCCGAGACAATCGATTCTACATGAATGCTGTATCGTTGGACCCTCAGGTTCGAACAGCTGACACCGAATATTGGGATGAGGCCAGGCACGATTCATTGACTTCGACTGAATTGAGCGTCTTCGCTATGATTGATACCTTGAAAGCGATACCAGCAGTTCGCAACCTCACAACGCTAACCAAAATCATCAGCACAGGCTACGTGAAAGCGGGACCTTTGGATGTTGGCCCATATACAGTGCTGTTTGGTAACAATGATATTGAAGGTCTTCGCTTGGGTATGGGTGCCAGAACAAATATCAATTTTAGCAATCAGTGGACCCTGGGAGGATATCTGGGATACGGGTTTGATGACCAGCGATGGAAGTACAAAGCCAATGTTCAATTTCTGGCCAATCGAAATCCATGGACAGAATTCAGATACGAACAACAACGCGAAATCGATCAGGTGTGGCTGTTAAATGAAAATATTGAGCCTTCAAGCCTTTTCTATACGTTCAGTAGGTTTGGGAACCTGACGCAACCGTTCCTCAAACAAAAGTATCGGCTAAGTCTCATCAAGCAGCTAGGGCAAGGTTTAAATACGGAATTGTCAGCAAAGCATGAAGACCTTACCCCTTTATTTGATTTTCAGTACCGCACTGGCAAAAACCTAAATGAAATTGCATCCAGCTATTCGGTCTCCGAAGCAAGCCTCTCGTTGAAATATGGCAAGGATGAAATCTTTATCATTGACGATAATCAGCGTATCAGTCTGGGACCTGTGCGTTTTCCCATTTTTAGCGTCAATTACACCTATGGTTCGGAACGAGCCGGGGGTGACTTTGCTTATCACAAAGTGAAAGTGGGGATTCAGAAAAAGCAGAAGGTAGGCTTTTTAGGTGTGTCTCGATTCAAGCTGAATGGTGGGTATCTCTTTGGGGATGTTCCTTACACCCTACTATTCAATCCTATTGGAAACGAAACGTTCATCTACGCCAATTTTGCCTACAATCAGATGAATTTCTTTGAGTTCTCATCCGATCGCTATGTGGAGCTGAACTATCGACATTCATTCGAAGGTTTTATCATGAATCGGATTCCACTAATGCGCAAACTAAAATGGCGATTGATTGCGTCAGCAAATGTTCTTTATGGAGGGATTAGACAAGAAAATATTGACCTAAGCATTTTCCCGACGAACGAAACAGGAGATCCCCTCTTACCGTTTCGATCCTGGTCAAATCGACCGTATGTAGAAGTTGGTTATGGAGTGGAAAATATCCTCAAGTTTTTTTCGGTCCAAGCCTTCCACAGGCTTACGTATTTGGATCAAGAGGCCTCCAAATTTGGCCTGAAATTCAACTTCGCCCTGAGTTTATAAGTCTATTTGTAGTTAATTCTTAAAAATAGAAACATATATATGCCTAGTGCGTTATATTAGTTCTTAAAAGAAGAAATATATACAATGAAAGGATTCATAGGTGAATTTGAAGAGCTCGTACTATTGACCATTGCGAACCTGGCTGACGCAGCATATGGAGTAGCAATATTGAACGACATCTCAAAGCGAGCTAATCGTAAGTTAAGTATCGGAGCTTTGCATTCTACCCTCACTCGGTTGGAGGAAAAAGGATACATCGTTTCTCATTTAGGCGAACCAACAAATGAACGAGGCGGAAGGAGAAAACGCTATTTTCTGTTGACTGACAGTGCCAAAGCAGAACTGTCTAACATGAAGGCTTTAAGAGATCAACTTTGGGCTGGTGCCAACTTCAACCTGTCAACTAAATGAATCGGCCTCCGCACTTAGCTCAGAAAATGCTTTTACTATTTGCCGGCAAGGCCAATATAGAAGATATCCAGGGGGACTTAGATGAAGTCTACGATAACCATCGAAAAGCCAATGGTAAATTCAAGGCAAACCTCTTCTATTGGGGTCATTCGTTTTCCTTGATTTTTTCTTATGGTTTAAAAAAACGAAAAAGAAATACTTCTTACTCCACTTACTACACCAGAAACTCCTTTGGCATGTTTAGAAATTACCTAAAGATCTCGTTACGGAACCTTAGAAAGCAAAGAACTTTTACGGCCATCAATGTACTTGGACTTTCAATTGGGATGTCTATTGCGCTCCTTTCTGTAGCTATGTATGTAGACCTTAAAAAGTTCGACACCTATCATCCCAATGCAGAGGATATCTACCGTGTCACTACCGAGGTCACAAAGGCGGGTGATAAGGAAAAGTACAGTTCCTCACCCCCAGCGCTAAGCCACCGTATGAAGGCTGAGATTCCTTCAATCTATAAGTCTGTTCATATCAATACAGGCTTCTCCGCTTTGATTAGCCACAAGGCAAGTAACATCAATGCGCACGGATATTTTACAGAACCTTCTTTTTTCGAGCTTTTTGCTTTTCCCATGAGATCTGGCTCACCTCATGCGCTCAGCTTACCAGGGCAGGTAATTCTGACGAATGAACTGGCCACGAAGCTATACGGAAATCAAAATCCTATTGGGAAGATAATTGAAAGCGAACAATGGGGACAACTTCAGGTAGGTGGTGTACTTGAACCATTTCCAAAGCATACGCACCTGGTTTTTGATATGCTGGTTGGCTTCCCTACTTCGGATCAATTCAATGCAAACTACACCTTAGCCAAATGGGTTGATTTTACCAATAGCTACTTTTATTTTGCCATTCGTGAGACGGACAAAAAAGCAGCGATACATCAACTGACTGAAATTGGCAAAGCGGGAAACCAAGCCTTTGAGGCGGAGGATGCTACAGCCACTTATGGACTGCAAGCACTACTAAATATTACACCAGGTGAGCTAATCAATGACAGCATCGGCGTTCAATTCGAAATGCCTACCATGCTGTTGTTTTTTGGAATTGCACTGCTCATTCTTCTACCTGCCTGCTTCAACTATACCAACATGTCTATAGCGCTTGCACTAAAGCGCGCCAAAGAAGTAGGGATTCGGAAAGTAATGGGAAGCCAACGCAAACCGATTATCTACCAATTTCTTGTGGAAACGATCATTATTTGCCTGATTGCCTTGCTGCTGTCCTCCATTAGCTTCGTTTATATGCGAAGAAGCTTCACTGAAATGATTGTCGGTGGATCAGCATTGTCATTTGAGCTGGATCCTGTGTTGGTACTGGCTTTTATAGGATTTGCAATTGTTACGGGACTGCTTACCGGTCTGGCTCCGGCACTCTACTTTGCGAAAATATCGCCTATCAAGGCGTTACGATCCAATGATACCAGCGGAAAAGTGAACATTTCCGGTATCCGTAAAGGCTTATTGGTCTTTCAGTTTGTCTTGACACTCATATTCATGATTGGTATTGGAACCTTGCTGAAACAATATCAGGAGACCAAATCGTACGAGCTGCCTTTCAGCACGGAGAATACCTTCATTGTCTATATGCAAGATTTACAGGTGGATCTTCTTGCAAATGAACTTGCCATGGATGCACACATTTCTTCATTTAGCTTCAGCTCAAGCATACCAGGAACGTCCCTTACCAAGAACATCTACACATACAACGCAACAACGCAAGATTCCCTCCGCCTTCGCGAAGTTTTTGTCGATGACCGGTTTGTTGATCACATGAACCTCACCCTTGTCCGCGGTTCAAAGCTGACATCGGAAGCGCATCAGGTAGAACACATCGTGGTGAACGAAGAGGCCATTACCAGATTGAAGCGGATGAAATTTGACACCAGCACATTGACCTTTGATGATGGACGACGAGCACAAATTGTGGGTGTCATTCAAAATTACAATCATGAGCCACTTAATGAACGGATAGAGCCCTTGGTCTTGCGTGTAAACGAAGATGCCGTTGGATATGCGATCGTCTCGATGTCGGGTAGCGATCCCTTACTAAACTACGCGAGGCTTGAAGAAAAATGGGATCTTCTTAATCCGGAAGTCCCGTTCAAGGCTTCGCTGTTGGAAAATGAAATATACGATGCCTACTATTTCTTCCGGGTAGGACTTAAGATTTTCGGTTTCCTGGCAATACTTGCCATCTCCATCTCCTGTCTTGGGTTACTTGGGATGGTCATCTATACCACGGAGAATCGAAGGAAGGAGGTCGCCATTCGCAAGATATTGGGGGCAAGTCTGCAAAGCTTGTTTGGCTCGCTGGCGAAACTTTTCATTCGACTCTGGGTCATTGCCCTGATCATAGCGGTTCCATTATCCTATTTCTTTTATGACACGTTTCTGATTAGGATCTACAATAAGTTCACCGACGGTGTTGGTCTTGTTGAGATCCTCTTAAGTGTCATTGTAACACTAGGGCTCGGATCGTTGGCGATCTTCTGGCAAGTCAACAAAGTGGCAAGAATCAACCCTGCAACCAGCCTTCGAAGTGAGTAAAGAAAAGCACAAGATGCCACCACAACTGGCCCAGAGACTGTTAAAATGGTGTGCCGGAAAGGCACACGTGGAAGATATCCAAGGAGATTTGGATGAGGTCTATGCCGCGCAAAGTCGCTCAGCAGGACGATGGAGTGCTGATTTATACTATTGGCGGCATGTCTGCTCCATTATCTTCTCCTATGGCTTAAGGAAACGGAAATCCAACGCTGCTTATTCTCTCTACTATCACAAAAGCTCATTTGCTATGCTTAAGAACTACTTCATGATTGCCTTTAGAAGCTTCTCTAAACACAAGCTTTTTACTTCGCTCAACATCTTTGGGCTGGCGCTCGGTATGAGTATATGCCTACTCGCGCTTACGGTCACTGTGACGGTACATCAACTTGACGAATTTCATACCGATAAGCACCGAATCTTTCAGATCAATACCGCCATGGACAGTGGGCTTAAATACAAGCGGTACAGCTCCACGTTTCACGCTACAGGAGACCACCTGAAGGAGCGTTATCCTTTTGTAGAAGAGGTAGTGAACATACAGTCAAGCTTTAAGCCTATAGTGGATCATCATGGCTTTGACCTAAATTTTTCCGGGTATTTCGCCGACGCTACTTTTTTTGATGTGTTCAGTTTTCATTTGATCAGTGGAGATCCGTCGACTGTTCTGGAAAACCCTTTCAGCGTAGTGCTAACGGAAAAAACAGCTAAGAAACTCTTCAGAGATGAGAATCCATTAGGCAAGTCAATAGCTACTGACCTGGGAACATTTACAGTTACAGGAGTTATGGAAAACCTAAAGCAAACACATTTCTACTTTGAAATGCTTGCTTCTTATGAGACCTACCGGTCGCTAACCCCCATCGATCTCAAAAACGACTGGATGAACTACCGCAATCACTACGTCTATGTAAAGACGCGGGAAGGTGTTCCTTCCAAAGAACTTGAGCTCGCGCTGAGTCAAACAACTTCGGTGGTCAAAACGTACCATCCAGAGAAAAAAATTGAACTCAAACCTGAAGAAATCTCACAGATCGTTCCGGTAAAATGGTTCAATAGCAATGCGCTGGGTGTTGGCTGGGACCAAGGCGCCATTGTGTTTTTCATTGCAATAGGTGTGCTAATTCTACTCCCAGCCATCTTCAACCACACCAATCTTTCGATCGCACGTGCATTAAAACGGGCAAAGGAAATCGGTATCCGAAAAGTGATTGGGGCACAAAAAATGCAAATCAAAGCTCAGTTTATTGTTGAGACTGTGCTCATGTCTGTATTGGCAATGGCATTGTCCCTCATCATCATGATTCCGCTTAAACGAGAATTTATGGACATGGTCTACTTTACGGATGTCGTAAATACTGATCTGGACGTGTACCAAATTTTAGTCTTTGTGCTGTTTGCTCTTTTAGTTGGCTTTTTTGCCGGACTATTTCCAGCCAATTATTTTGCTAAACTTACACCTTATCAGACCTTGAAGGGCGATGTTCTGGACGGAAAAAATGGAGTTAATGGTGTGAAAAAAGGACTTTTTGTGTTTCAGTTCTTTGTCTCCCTGGTTTTCATTATCGGAGTTGGGGCCATTGGAAAACAATACGCTTTTGTATTGAATAATAGCCATGGTTTTGAGTCTAGCAACATCCTGTCTATCCCCTTTTACGGTATTGATAAAGAACTTGCCATGCATGAGCTTGCAAATCACCCGGAGGTCAGGGCGTTGACTGCAGCCTCAAGTCTTCCTGGTATCCCCGTTGGTTCAAGTGTTGAGCTAACTTCAAACGATGCAGACACCATCCAGGCACTGGAGGTATTTACGGGAGATGATTTTGTAGCACAAATGCAGATGAAGATGGCTTGGGGTACGGACCAGTTGTCTGGACTATCCAATCAAAATGAGGAGGACGTCATTGTAAACCAGCAATTCATCCATTCACTCAAAGTGTTCAACACACAAAAAGATACACTCCGATTTACCCTTGCAGACGGCACCCGTTGTAAAATCGTTGGCATCTTGAAAGACTTCAATTTTGAGCCTTTGGATGAACTCATTGCCCCACTACTAATTAGACACTCGCTGGATCAATCCAGGTATGCACTGCTGACAGTCCATTCCTCCAACATTCGAGGTACAATTGCTGAACTTGAAGACCTTTGGAAGGAAATAGATCAAACAGAAGGTTTTCAGGCTACTTTTCTGGATGATGAGATAGAAGAAGCGTACTCCATTATGGTTGCCCAGCTCAAATTCTTCAGTGTTTTAAGCGTTCTAGCGATCACCATCTCGTGTCTTGGCTTGCTTGGCATGGCAACGTACACTACCGAAAACAGAACAAAGGAAATAGCCGTTCGGAAGATCATGGGAGCCTCAAGTCGAAGCTTATACTATTTGCTGACAAAGGATTTCGTCAAGCTTATTGGTCTAGCTACACTATTTGCCATTCCTTTTTCCTACGTCTTCTACGATAAGATATTTCTGTACTTTCTGATTCGATACGGAACAGGTCTTGGTATTATAGAAGTGGTGGTAGGCGTTCTCTTTCTTTTCCTTATGGGTGCCGCATCCATTTACTGGCAGGCAGCAAAGGTTACCAGGGCCAACCCATCCTCAAAACTTCGATATGAATAGTTTTTGATCCGATTGCGAATGTACAAAGGCTGCACAGCTGCGGATTTT
>CAZQJU010000047.1:0-19805 GCA_964593185.1 uncultured Roseivirgaceae bacterium | reverse complement strand
GCAATCGAACCCAACCAGGCTGCTTTTCAAGAAGCCAGAGAGAATTTTGCAGCCTCGCCCTGGAGTCATCGAATGCACGTTTTTCCTCGCACACTGCAAGATTACCATCCACCTGGACGCTACGATCTAATTGTATGCAATCCTCCGTTCTTTGCGAACAGTAAAAAGGGTCAAAGTGCATACAAAAATCAAGCACTACATGCAGATGACCTTTCACAGGAAGCGCTAATTGAACATGTGGAAAAACTGCTGCTACCTACAGGTGCACTATTCGTCCTGTATCCCCCAATGGAGATGTCTTCTTTTGAGGGTAAGATTGCCGGATTGCTTCGCCCTTTTAGTCGGATTCAGGTCAGAAATTCTGCCGATTCTCAGGTAATGCGTACCATGACCTATTTTCGATCCGGGACCAAAGAGACCTCTAATTCGGAACTAATCATTCGACAAGCCAACGGGAAGTACACAAACGAGTTTTGGGCATTGCTTGAACAGTACTATCTGGAGTATAACAGTCCTCACCTTGGCTAATTCCAAGTCAAAATAGCGTGTAATTTCAAGCCAGATAGTCCAAAAACTGCTAGGCGGAGACTAAAAAAGCTGATAATTACCGCCATTTCGAAAGTGATGTGTGGACAACTTAAATTCCTGATTGTCCTTAAAATACTTTCTGCGGCTAACTTCAAATAAATCCTTTATGGTACTTGCTATCGTACCCTCTCCTTTAATTCGTCTCCCAAATTCGGTATCGTTGACCTTTCCATCGTGTAACTCCTTTACCTGGTTCCATACTTTGCTAGCTCGATCGGGAAAGTTCTTCATCAACCAATCTTTAAACACCTTGCTAATTTCACCATTGAGCCGCACCACGGTATAACTGGCAAATCGTGCACCTGCATTCGATGCCGCCTGAAGGACCTTGGGTGTTTCATGGTGATTGATTCCAGGAATAATCGGTGCATTCATAATCCCTACCGGAATGTTCTTAGCCGACAGCATTTCGATTGCCTTCAGCTTCTTAGATGCGCTGGCGGTCCTTGGCTCTAGCAGCCTTCGTACGTCTTCATTAAGCGTCGTAATAGAAAAAATCACACTGACAAGCTCATGCTGCGCTAACTGTTCAAGCAGATCAATATCTCGCGTGATTAAAGCATTTTTGGTGATAATGCCAACAGGGTTTCTGTACTTCTCGAAAACTTCGAGCAACGACCGCGTGATCTTGTATTTCTTTTCCAAAGGTTGGTAGCAATCTGTATTGCCACTAAGCATTATTACGCGCGGCTTATAAGCAGACTTTAGAAACTCCTTCTCTAACAGCTCGGGAGCACGTGGCTTGACAATGATCTTGGATTCAAAATCAAGCCCTGCACTAAAGCCCCAATATTCATGCGAACTCCGGGCATAGCAATAGACACAACCATGTTCACAACCTTGGTACGGATTGATGCTGCTCATGAACTTAAGGTCCGGGCTGTTGTTATTGGAAATGATCTTCTTTGGCGTTTCGTAAAAAACCTGCGTTCTAGGCTTAGAAGTGATCATTTCCTCGTCCAATCCATCTGAGTCTTCCGTAGAAAGGTGATGTTTTGAAAATCGATTTACGGTGTTGATTTGAGCCCCTTTTCCTGTCATGTAATCCATACAGGAAATTTACTAATATTTTTAGTATTTCGTCTTTTTGCGAAGTAAATACGCGGTAACAATTCCTACGGTAGCTCCCAATAAATGGGACTCCCAGCTTATCTGTGAATTGAAGGGGCTAATGCCATACACCATTCCCCCATACCCTATGAGCACCAAAATACTGATGATCAACGATTTGACATCTCGACGAAAAATGCCCGTGAATAGTAAAAAAGCGGCCAAACTATACACTAAGCCAGAAGCACCTATATGAATGTACGGCCTTGCAAAGACCCAGACTAACAGGTTAGTAAAAAAGTAGGCATACAGAAAAACTCGGCTGGCTATGGTTGGGTAAAAAAAATAGAGCGTGGCTCCCAGTACCAGGAGTGGTACCGTATTAGACATCAAGTGATTGAAATTACCATGTAACAAAGGAGCCGCGAACACCCCAATGAGACCCTTTATATCACGCGGGTAAATACCAAACTTTCCTAAGTCGAAGCCCAAGTAAAATTCAACCGAAAAGGTAAGCCACATAAAGAAGCACAAGCGCAATGGTGGCACAATACCGGTTCGATTCATGTAGCTAAAATAAAAAAGCCTTGATCTGAAAACTCAAATCAAGGCTTTTCTTTCAAAATGTATCCCCTAGGATGGATCGTTAATCATTCGTAACTCCATCAATTTTGCTTCTTCGTAGCTAACCGAAAGATAACCTAATACACCTCCGGATGCTTCTGCTATTTTCTTAGCTAGGTCTTTCAGACTTGCGTGCAGTTTTATTCCAAAGTTTTTGTCAATTTTCGGTAAAATGAAATTCAATTTTCGCAGTTCAATGGAGACCTTTTGATTCCGCTCCTCTGTATTTGCAGGAAGTTCATCAACAAGCTTGAAGAAACGATCTTCAAATCGATCACCGACAATCTTGTAGTATTCTGCAAGTTGCTCTCTAGCTCTGCTCTGCTTCGTTCTGGCGATGTCTATTGCCTGCTTCTTTTCTGCTTTATCTATTTTTCCATCTGCACCTGCAATCAACACAGCGACCAGTATTGGAGCGTCTAATAAGACCTCTTGTTCATCTTCTCGTAAAGGTTCGAATTCCGGAATCATATCTCCTTCTGTTGGTTCAATTTTCGAGCGAAAATACTAAAATATTTTGGGTGCACTCCTTGCTTTTCGATTTTACGATGAAATTTGAATACGAGTGCATTTTATCACTTATATTCAACATCTA
Source organism: uncultured Roseivirgaceae bacterium (assembly GCA_964593185.1). Lineage (GTDB taxonomy): Bacteria > Bacteroidota > Bacteroidia > Cytophagales > Cyclobacteriaceae > Ekhidna. Next base: position 16,948 of record CAZQJU010000047.1, on the reverse strand, counting down.
ATTCACACAAAAACATGCTAAAAATCGACTATTCCTATCTCGAAGTTTTGGCCGACGGTGATGAGGAGTTCATGGCCGAATACCTGGAAACCTTCGAGAGCAACTACACCACACTCACAGCCAAGATGCTAGACGAACTCAAGCAGAAAGACTTTGTTGCCCTTGGTAAAACGGCACACCAACTCAAACCAACCGCAAAAATGATTCAAATACCGTGTGGAGAGGAGTTGGAACATCTACAACACCATCCAAAAGAGGCCACTAAGGAAAAAATCGAGGCCATCCGAGATGAATGTGAGGAGGCCTTTGGCGCATTGAAAAAGTGGGCAAAGGCTTAGTTGATTTGCAATTCTACTTTTTCTCCTAGGTACCTTGGTTTTCGTTGCAAAACATAAAGGTCCAATACGGCCATGGTTCTGGCAAATACTTCACGTGTAGCTAAGGTTAGGCCAATTGGGCCTCCATCATCAGCAGAAACCGCTACGGCCTCGATGCCAAAATAGTCGGCGATAAACAAAGATCGATAACAATGAAATTCTTGTGTCACGATAAGTAACTTATCTTGACCGAACACCTGCTTTGATCGCACCACCGAGTCCAAAGTCCGAAATCCGGCATAATCAAGGGATATCACACTGTCAGGAATGTGCAAATCTCCCAATGCGTTTAGCATATCAATGGGCTCATTGTAGTACTTGGATCCGTTATCACCACTCACTAAAATGTGACGAATCGTTCCTTGCGCATGCAGGGTAGCCGCAGTGGTCATCCGCTCTTTAAAAAAGCGGTTCTCCCCTCCCGAGCTCGTTCGTTTACTGGTGCCTAAAACAAGGGCAAGATCATTTTTGCGAACCGAATCAACCGAGTAGATTCGATCGCGTGAAGACTGCACGACCCATAAATTGGTGACAAAAACAAACAGTACTAGTGAAATAACAACCAAGGTGATGGCCTTGACAAGTTTCTTGAGCATAAAGGGTGATTAGGATTTATGTTCTAGTATTTTATCGGCTTCTCTAACTATTTTACGGTACCAGTTGGCACGAAGTTCTTGTTTTTCCATTTCACTAAGTGATGGCCAGCTTCCGCTTCCTCCCTTTAAAACAGTTAAACAGATCGTTGCACTTACGGATAGATTAAAACTTTCCGTAAAACCGGCCATTGGAATATGTACATACTCATCTGCTAGATTCCCTGCTTTTTCCGAAATTCCCTTCGCCTCGGTTCCAAATACAATGGCTGTTTTCAGGCTGGGGTCCACCTCGTAAATGGATTTGGCGGTTTCGTGTAACGAGGTGGCATAGATTGTGTATCCCTTCTCATGTAAATGCTGATAGCAGTGCTCCACATTGTTTTCTGGTTCGGAGTAGTGGTGCATATCTACCCATTTTGCTGCCCCATGCACGATCCGCTTGTTTACGGAGTAGGTCTTATTATTCTTGATGAAATGCAAGTCCTGAATACCCATACATTCGGCGGTCCGCAGCACCGCACTCACGTTGTGGGGTTTATCAATGTCTTCAAAGGCCAGGGTCACATGCCGTGTCCGCTTAGCCAAAACCTCGTCTATGAGCGCTTGTTTGTGATCTGAAACAAATGGTTCCAGGATTTCAATGATTTGCTGATTACTCAGACTCATTGCTACCAAATAATCCAAGCTGGTTTTTCTCCTCCTCTTCCACTTCGTTTTTCACCTCATTCTTGATTGCGTCCAAGTCAAGAGCGGGCTCTGGTGCTTTTTCAGTTTTCACTAAATCCACCGAAATGACCTGTTGAACAGGAAGTTTATTGCCAATGGCTTTCCATCCCTTTATGTCGATTAGGTTCATGAGATCGAGCTTTCGGGTGGTATGCTTACGACCGTCCTTAAATTTGACCTCAACATCTGTATCGATGCCCTTGGAAACGAAGTAAAGCTTTGAACTACGGGCCTCCGTCACAAAGGAAAATCGCTTATTCGGTGTATTGGTTTCGATGATGAATCGCTTCACATAAAATGTCTTGGTCTCGCCATCGTAATGGATGGCATTGAAGGAAGCATCCTGATCCAACTTGAATATCCCTTCCAATGCATTAAAGTCATAATGGTTGGTCAATTCAAAGGATGTGGTCTCATAGCTACCATCTCGATAAAATGCCACAATCTGATCTTCAGCCTTGAAATTGCCCAGGTGATTGCCCCTTTCCTCGCGATTCAATCGGCCTACAGTGGGATCATACCAGATATCCACACCCCCTAAAGTAGACTTGCCTTCTTCCTTTAGGACGACTTTTCGCACTGGGTGCTTGGTCAAAATATTTCCACCGGCACCTCGACCTTTAATTTCCAGTTCGGCGAAATCAAAATCAAACACCTTCTTTCTTGCTTTGCTCGCTTGTGTCAAGGACACGGTGACGAGCTCCGCCTCTCCATTGGCATTGGCTGTAAAGTAGTGCACCTTGCCTTTGCCCCCTTTCGTCAGCTCATATGGCCGATCACGTGTTACAGACAAAACCTGAAAGCGCTTCACATAGCTATTGCCAGACTTCGCATCCACATAAGCCATGTTGTAGACCATTCGCTCGTCATTCTTCTTGAAGACGCCTGTGTATAAGATGTCTTTGCCTACAAAGACTTTGTCCTGAATTTTAGTCACCACACACTTTCCATCTCTCGTGAAAGCAATGATGTCGTCAATGTCGGAGCATTCGCTGACAAACTCGTCTTTCTTGATGCCGTAGCCAATGAATCCATCTTTTCTATTGACATACAACTTTGCATTATTCGCTGCAACGATCGTGGTGTTAATGGTATCAAAATGACCAATCTCTGTTTTTCGTTCCCGGCCCTTTCCATACTTTTCCAGCAAGTTTTGGTAATAGCTGATGGCAAACTCGGTCAGGTGAGCGAGGTTGTAATCCACGTGGGCTATTTTCTCTTTTAACTCTTGAATCTGTGCTTCGACTTTGGAGGTATCAAAGCGCGTAATGCTGCTGAGCGGCTTGTCGATGAGGCGCTTGTAGTCGTCGTTCGTTATCTCCCGGTAAAACACCTCAAAGAATGGTGTAAAGAGCTGGTCCAGGACTTCATAGCACTTTTGTAAATCGCCTGAGTTCTCATAATCCGGATGCTTGTACATTCCTTCATTGATGAAAATCTTAAGCAAATCACTGAAGAAAATTTTCTCCTTAAGTTCCGCTTTCTCAATCTCAAGTTCTTGTTTCAGCAGGTCGACCGTCTGATCTACGGATTGCTTCAGGATATCGGTGATACCGAGAAACTGTGGTTTTTCGTTTACAATAACACAGGCATTGGGAGAAATGGACACCTCGCAGTCCGTAAATGCATAGAGGGCGTCCATGGTGATGTCCGGGGAAGTACCCGGTGCCAGGCTAACTTCGATTTCAATGTCCGCAGCGGTGTTATCCACCACCTTTTTGATCTTGATTTTGCCTTTGTCGTTGGCCTTGACAATGGAGTCAATAACGGAAGACGTAGTCGTACCGTAAGGAATGTCTTTGATCAGCAACGTGGATTTGTCTTTCTCCTCAATGCGGGCACGTACACGTACTTTTCCGCCACGCTTGCCGTCGTTGTAATCCGTGACATCAATGGTCCCACCCGTCTGAAAGTCTGGAAATAGTTTTACGCGCTTACCTTTCAAGGTGGCTATGCATCCTTCCAGGATCTCGCAGAAGTTGTGTGGAAGCATCTTGGTCGAGAGGCCTACGGCAATTCCCTCAACCCCCTGAGCCAATAGTAAGGGAAACTTGACCGGAAATGTGACTGGTTCTTTTTTACGTCCATCGTAGGAAAGCTGCCATTCGGTAGTTTGTGGATTGTAGAGTACTTCCAATGCAAACTTAGACAGGCGTGCTTCGATGTATCGTGGTGCCGCTGCTGAATCGCCTGTTCGAACATCTCCCCAGTTTCCCTGGGTGTCGATTAGCAAGTCTTTTTGTCCTAAATTGACAATCGCATCCGCGATGGACGCATCTCCATGTGGGTGGAACTGCATGGTGCTCCCAATGATGTTGGCCACCTTATTGTACCTTCCATCATCCATCTCTTTCATGGCATGCAGGATTCTTCGCTGGACAGGCTTTAACCCATCATTGATGGCAGGTACGGCACGCTCCAGAATTACATAGGATGCGTAATCCAAGAACCAGTTTTCATACATTCCCGATAAAGGAATGACTTCGTGTAGCTCTTGTTCGTTTTCGTGTTCTTCTCCCATTAAAAATTAGTTTGACTCAATACGTAATATCCAATCACAAGTAATACCGAAACCAGGTTTCCTGTGAGGAAATAATCGTTGGAAATTTTGTTGTCGTCCTTTAGTCGTGTGGCAATCTTCAATGCGCCAAAAAATGCCAAACCCTGCGGCATCTTGACTAAGAGAATGACGTAAATAAAGAAACGCTCCAGCGCACCCCTAAGGACACTACTGAGCGTCAAGCTTTTTTTGAACATCTTGGTAATCAAGTAAAACACCAGCAATGCTACAAGCTCCCCAATGACGTAGATGGCGCTATGATAGACAAGCTCAGGCATTGACCAAGTGTTGTAGTACTTCTTTACTCAGTAGATACTCATCTATGGCCAAACTCTTTCGACGCCTCCATAACGTGGAATCGTCTTTCTGATGCATTTTGGCCAGGGCCTTGTAGTCGTATCCTTGTAGAAACCCCGAAACCGTACTTCGATCTTTGGGATGCCACCCATCAATGAAATGCTGAATAATGCGCATCATTTTTCCAACCTGCGCGTGTCGGTTGATTTTAATCAGGAAACGATTCGGCTCCTTCTTCATCTCACCCAACAATTGACGTGCTCTGGTTAATCCGCTACCCAGCATTTCGTAGGCTACTTCTGAATTGACCTGGGTCTCTACCTCACCTTCGTGCAAGACGTATCTCAACTTGAAATCGTATGCCTCCTCGATGATGTATTCTTCCATAGCCAAAATGATGTCAACACCTTGGGAAGCAGAGCCAACGATGCCTTGAAATTCATCACCAAGCGTAATGGTTAGTGGTGACTCGATAGAACTTGCGAAAATCTTGTTGGTCCATTCCACTACCGATTTTAGCGCATCAATCAACGTTTCCGGTTGTTGGTTGGAGCTATTAACCACGTCAGCCATCAGTATGAACGCATTCATTGCAACTATTTTACAAAATGTAATTTATTGTAATTTTTTTACAAAAGTAACTTTTTTGCATTTTTATTGCAATAATCAAGCTGCTTCTCCTTCTACCAGATCCTTTTCTACACGCAGCTTATCAATGATAAACTTTTGGCGGTCAGGCGTATTTTTACCCATGTAGAAGGACAATAGATCGGCAATCTTGGTGTCCTTTTGAAGGATCACCGGTTCTAAACGAATGTCTTCCCCGATAAAGCCGGCAAACTCATTTGGCGAAATCTCCCCTAGTCCTTTGAATCGGGTAATCTCTGGTTTGTTACCGAGTTTATTGACTGCTCGTTGCTTCTCTTCTTCTGAATAGCAATAGATCGTCTCCTTCTTGTTTCGAACACGGAACAGCGGTGTCTCCAAGATAAACACATGATTGTTGCGCACCAGCTCCGGGAAGAACTGTAAAAAGTAGGTCAATAACAACAAGCGTATGTGCATGCCATCTACGTCGGCATCCGTCGCAATCACAATCTTCCGATACCGCAATCCCTCGAGGCCGTCCTCAATGTTCAAGGCATGTTGGAGCAAATTAAATTCTTCATTCTCGTATACCACTTTCTTCGTGTGACCAAAGCAGTTGAATGGCTTACCGCGCAAAGAAAAAACTGCCTGCGTTTGCACGTCTCTCGACTTGGTAATGGATCCACTGGCTGAATCTCCCTCCGTAATAAAAATCATTGTCTCATCCTTTATCTCATCGTCCCCTTTCTTGTCACTGAAATGAATGCGACAATCTCGTAGTTTCTTGTTATGGAGGTTGGCTTTCTTTGCCCGCTCATTGGCTAACTTCTTGATGCCGGCAATTTCCTTCCGCTCTCGCTCGGATTGCTGAATCCGTTTAAGCAACGCATCGGCCACTTCCGAATGCCTATGCAAGTAGTTATCAAGCTCCGTTTTGATAAAGTCGTTCACAAAGGTTCGCATGGTCGGACCCTCCGGCCCTACATTTTGCGAACCTAGCTTGGTCTTGGTCTGGCTCTCGAAGACGGGTTCCTGCACGCGAACGGCGATCGCGCCCACAATGGCCGAACGCACATCTGATGCATCAAAACTCTTGTTGTAAAACTCTCGAATGGTTTTAACTACCGCCTCACGCAATGCAGCCAAGTGTGTTCCACCCTGGGTGGTGTACTGCCCGTTGACAAATGAGTAATATTCTTCCCCGTACTGGTTGGCATGTGTCAGTGCGACCTCAATATCATTTCCACGCAAATGGATGATTGGATAACGTAAACTTTCCTCATCCGTCTTTCTGGAAAGGAGATCTTTTAGTCCATTTTCAGAATGAAACTTCTTGCCATTCAAAACGATTGTCAAGCCCGCATTGAGATAGGCATAGTTCCACATTAGGTTTTCCAGGTACTCCGGAATGAAGTGATAATTCTTGAAAACCGTGCCATCCGGTTCGAAGATGGTTCGGGTTCCATTCCGTTGCTCCGATTTTTCAATCCGTGCATCATTGGTTATCTCACCCTTCTCAAATTCCGCAAGCTTAGTATCTCCGTCACGGAAGCTTTGTACTTTGAAGTAATTGGAAAGGGCATTGACTGCTTTGGTTCCCACCCCATTCAATCCCACGGATTTTTGGAATGCTCCGGAGTCGTACTTACCCCCCGTATTAATTTTACTGACACAATCAACCACCTTACCCAACGGAATCCCACGACCGTAGTCCCGCACGGTGACCCGATGATCCGTTACCTTCACTTCGATGGTTCGACCATGCCCCATCATGTGTTCATCAATGCTGTTGTCAATGATCTCTTTGACCAGCACATAGATCCCATCGTCGGGTGAGCTTCCGTCTCCTAACTTCCCGATGTACATCCCCGGTCGTAGCCGAATATGCTCCTTCCAATCGAGTGACTTAATACTATCCTCGGTATAAATCGCTTCTGCCATTTACAATTGCTTCTAATTTTCCAACGTCCAATCTAATGACAAAAATGCAATTCCCATGCGTAACAAACCACCTTGAATAGGTAGTTATACTTGAAATAATTCAATTCAAGTAATTGCTAATGAGTAGGTTTAAGAACATTTTTAAATACTAAAAAAATTAGTCCTATGATCCAACAGACTAGAAGAAATGGCCCAATATAGTTGAGGTAACCGTAGCCATCCGGTGAAATGCTGGTGGCATTATTCCAGACCCCGATGAAACCAACAAGCAAGGTCAGGTAGACATTTACCACCAAGACGACCAGACTCACCCACCCCTTCAACGTCTCATTGAACTTGGTAAATCCAAACCTTGTAATCAATCGCAACAAGACATTGATCACCAGGAAGCTGCTGAGAGCGACGTAAAAAAAGGTTTGCTTGTGCACTGTCGAAACCCCTTCGATGTTCACGTCCACACTAATGGGCAAGTACGCGTAAATCAGCAACAGGATAATGCCGAAGAGCAACGTAGAAAACAGGTTCAACACCTTGATGGATTTAATCATGCGGCAAATGTATTCCAGTGTCAACAAATAATCTGGGACATTGTTACTTTTGAAAAATGGACCTCAACCCAGTCATACTCTCCATCCCGTTATACTTTCTTTTGATTGGCTTAGAACTCATTTTCCAAACCGTAAAAAAGGTCAAGCTCTACCGCACCAATGATGCCATCACCAACATTAGTTGCGGAATTTCTTCACAGGTGACCAATGCCCTCTGGGGCGTTTTATCTATTGGGATGTATGAGTTTGTTTCGCACAATTTTACCCTCATTTCCATCCCCGACACGTGGTGGAGCTGGTTGGTCCTCTTCGTCCTCGTAGACCTTATGTACTACTGGTTTCATCGTGCCAGTCACGAAATTAATTTTCTATGGAACACTGCGCATGTGGTGCACCATCAGAGCGAGGACTACAACCTCTCCGTGGCTCTTCGTCAGTCGTCGTTCGGAGGTGTTTTCTCCATGGTGTTTTACTTGCCTCTTGCCGTCATGGGGTTCAGTTCGTATGCCTTTCTGACGGTCAAAGGACTCAACCTTATTTACCAGTTCTGGATCCACACCGAAGCCATTCGCAAACTTCCGCGTTGGTTTGAGTACCTCTTCAATACGCCTTCCCATCACCGTGTACACCACGGACGAAACCCAAAGTACATCGACCGTAACCATGCAGGCACGTTGATGATCTGGGATCGACTTTTCGGCACCTTTCAGGCTGAAGAAGAGACCCCGACCTACGGGGTCACAAAACCCATCAATACCTGGAATCCGGTTTGGGCCAATGTGCTGCCCATTTTGGACATGATCAAACAGTTTGCGGCAACCCCAGGAATCAGCAACAAACTAAAAGTGCTATTCTACAAGCCTGGTTGGCAACCGATGGAACAAGGTGGGTACCAACCAGCTCCAGAGCTTTCAACCGTAGACACTACCAAGTTTGACCTGTATCCGAATCTCTCCATGATTCGGTATGCCATCGGACAGTTCGCATTGACCTTAGGCTTTACGACCTTATTCCTTTTCACCTCTTCTGGTTATCCCTACTGGATGAAGTGGCTGTTTGCCGGCTTCATCATCTGGTCGATTCTGGCATTAGGTCTGCTGATGGAGGATAGAAAATGGATGAGGTATACTGAGGTCGTGCGCATCTTCGCAGGTGGCGCACTGATTTTTTGGGCGGTGACCCTTTCCTTCAATGCCTACATGGCGGGAGGATTCATACTACTTAGCTTGGCTTGGTTACTGATTGCCAACAAACGATCTCATTTGACTATTTAGGTTATCGTTCCGGTTTTTCGCGATCCCAAGGTTTGCATCAACAGGACTTTCCTTGATATCTTGTTTGCCAGAACAACCTATTTGGTATGAATCGCAAAAAATTTCTCCAATCCCTTGCCTCCGCAGCTACCTTTTTGGGAATTCCCGCCACCTCCGTAGCAAGCATGTCCTCCGATGAGCTGTCCGGGCGACTGGCATTCAATCAAAACATACAAGGATCCATGGTCGGCTTTGCCGCTGATCCGATTCCTAAGGTCCGCATTGGCATAATTGGGCTGGGCAATCGTGGGAAAACACTGACTCAGATGCTCTACTGGCTGATCTCGAACGGCATGGCCGAGATTGTGGCGATGTCCGACCTGATTGAGAGCAACCTGGAAGAAGCTCTCGAGGGCCTGAAAGCACATCAACAGCAGCAACCAGTGAGCTATTCCAAAGACGAGGAAGATTGGAAAAACCTGGCAAAGCGAGATGACATTGACCTATTACTCATTGCCACACCTTGGCGCTGGCATACACCTATGGCACTTTTTGGTATGCGAAACGGAAAGCACGTGGCCAGTGAGGTTCCCATCGCGTACACGCTTGAAGATTGTTATGAGCTGATTCAAACCTCAGAGGCTACCCGGAAGCATTGCATGATGATTGAGAACTGCTGCTACAATGACGAAGAGTTATTTGTTCTCAACATGATCCAAGAGGGTGTGTTTGGCGATTTGACGCATGCCGAAGGTGCTTATATTCATGACCTTCGGAAACACTTACTGGATGAAACCTACTATCAAGGGCAGTGGCGCGTTAAGCAACATGCAAAGCGCAACGGGAACTTCTACACGACGCATGGCATTGGACCTATTAGTAACTATTTGAATATTGGTCGTGGTGATACTTTTGAAGTTTTGACCTCGATGAGTTCTCGCGAAAAGAACCTAAGCATGGCGGCCGAAAAGGCTGGCTCCCCACATACAGCGATCGCATGCGGTGACATGAATACGACTTTGCTTAAGACCGCTCTGGGAAAAACCGTACTGTTGCAATTTGACGTACATACCGGAAGTCCGTATTCACGATTGAACAAAGTCGTAGGAACGGGCGCAGTGCACGCTGGGTATCCAAGTCGACTGTACATTGACAATCCGGATGAGCTCAAATATTGGGGGCACAATTGGCTGGATGAGCAAGCCTACGGCGAATACAAGGCCAAGTACACGCATCCTCTGATCCAAAAGCTAAGGGAAATCAGCCAGGAATATAAGCAAGGACATGGCGGAATGGACTTTGTGATGATGTATCGTCTGATCAAGTGCCTCAACAATGGCGTTGCTCTGGACCAAACAGTTTACGATGGTATTGTCTGGAGCGCCATTACCCCCATCTCAGAGGCCTCCGTCGCAGCTAATGGACAAGCCATGCCATTCCCCGATTTTACCGGTGGAACCTGGAAGCAGGAGCGTCCGCTGGAAATTATGCGTGAAGTATAGGCTACGGTCGGTAGGAATGAATAAGCTCCACTATCTCAGGTAATCTTGCTTGAATTCGATCGATCAGTGCTGCCTGATTTTTTGCGCGATCAAGATTCTGTGTATCGTAATCGGTACGGTAGTAACGATCACCATCCAAATAATCCGTTAGAAATCGGACCCCCATTAGGTAGGGCAATTGCATTAGCGAATGTGGCAATACCTCCCACTCTGATTCCGTAAGCAACTCGTGGACTTCGGGAAAATATCCCTGGCAAAATGCCTCAAAAATGGGCCATTGAAACTGCACCTTGGTCAGGTCAGGTTCCTGCTCTGTTGCCGCATTGCATAAAGTTCGCAATGCATCTCCAAAGTCATGATGCAGGTGACCAGGCATGAGTGTATCCAAGTCGATCAGGCAGATAGCAAGATCCGTTGCTTTATCAAACAGGATGTTGTTAAGCTTGGTGTCGTTGTGCGTTACGCGTTTCGGTAGTGTGTAGTATTCCAACTGCCTCATTGCACTGGTCCATCGTTCGTAAAATTCAATCATCGCCTTTGCTAAACTTCTCCGATTGGGGCCTACTTGAGTGATCGCATGCTGAAACAAACGAGCTCGATGCGCAATGGAATGGAAATTTGGCAAGGTAGCAGTGAGCGCATCTGTCTTAATCGATGAGGTCAACCGATGAAACATCCCAATAAGGCGTCCGGCTTCCGTGGCTACTTTTGGACTTTGCGTTGCATTAAACGTGCGCGTATTTGGAACGTAGTATATCGCTCTCCAGGCGTTCTGATCGTCATCTTCAACGAACTGCTCAGAGGATAGTGTCAGCAACACCTCAGGCACAAGGTATCCAGGTTCTTTTCGCAAAGCATCATGCACGACAGCGATGTTCTCCATGATGGCTTTGGCATTCGGAAAAACGTGTTGATTCAGTTTTTGTAAGATAATGGTCCGGTTAGCCTGTGTCACACGATAGGTCTGATTGATCAGCCCATCGGTCAACCGCGAGATGCCAGCATCAGAAGATAACCCGTAGGCTCTAAGAATAACTTCTGGGATTATGTCCATAGTGGGCTGGGATATTGACCTTCTTCCGTTAAACGCTTAAGTGATTCGACCACAAGTTGCCTGTCTTCCCGATAGGTCATGCCGTGCCAATGGCTTTCCGTAGTTCTATTTCGGAGCATCACGCTTTTTTGCCGAAGCAATGATGTCACCACATCTGGCAAATACAACTCACCTGTCGACCCCAATGAAGGCGCTAGCCTTTTCAATTGATTTTCAATTTCGTCAAAAATTAGGGGTTGGAGTACCCAGAGGTTCATCGAAGTAGGCGTATCTGATGAAAAAACCTTCATCGTTTCCTGATCGATGATGTGCTCTTTCTTCATCTCGAGTTGCGTGTACTCAATAACGTCTTGCAGAAAACCATCTCGAACTCCGCAGATACCGCGCGAAACGGCTCCATGAGCCGACAGCGTCTGCCCCAAACGGTAGGTAATGATCCCTAAAGAGTCGGTGTTCTCTTTTACTTTCTGACACACATCATACGCCTCCTTGAGCGCTTGAGCTCCATAGTGATCGTCAGCGTTTAGCGTCACAAAAGGGTTGTTGACCACCTTTCTTGCGCTCAAGACCGCGTGAGCTGTACCCCAAGGTTTCTTTCGCTTAGTTGCATCGTAATCAAATGGGACATCGGACAAACGTTGCACTACGCAAGACAGATTTATTTCAGTAGGTAGCTTAGCTCTCAGATAGTCAAAGATTTCATCCCTCTTGGCCTGTCCCGTAACCACGACTACTTCTTGAAACCCAGCTTGGATTCCATCGAACAGGTTAAACTCTAGCAGAAGTTCGCCGTAGGGTCCTAAGGAATCAAACTGCTTGTTGCCTCCGTAACGTGACCCCATCCCGCCAGCTAGTAAAAGCAAAGTCATTTGACCAAATTACATCAGCGCCCGGAAATACATGAAAGTGGCACTCATTACTTAGTTAATCAACACTTTTTGCATAGTGATCCTCAAATGCCATATGTACAGTCCAAAAGCTCCTTGGACGCTGCCCAGTACAAATGGTAACTAGTATATCCAAGTGGGTGTGCCAACCTGCAAGTGTGCCAACTCGGGATTCTTTGCTGTCTTGAAGTTTTTCGTGCGTCAATGTGAGCAAAACTTGTTCTCCAACTTCTTCCAGTTTAAAGGTGACAATCCCCTCCCATTCAATCACAAATAGATTCGGTTTGTCCACTTTCACCACCACCGCTTTTGATTGAAAACCATCGCCAAAGTCTCTGTACTTTTCAGGCGTCGTTACGGGCGGATGTCCCAAGGTGGAATTATGAAAGACGAATGTAAACCCCTCGCCGACTTGATGGCCAGAAGTACCTCCACAAAACCACTCGCTACGCTTCTCACCATCTGTGATGTAGTCCCATACGCGTTCGATGGGTCCTGGAAGTAACCGTTCAAATTGCAATGTTTGTGAATCAAGTAATTTCCCATGTGTGTTCATAAAATGTATGTTTAGGTAAGAATTTCTTAGCGGTTTTCAGGTGAACCATTTCGCAACACCTCTCCCAATCGATTTAAGTTTTCATTCCAGAAAGCTTGGTACTGCTGTACCCACAAGGCCACTTCACCGAGTTGATCCAGCTTTGCCTGACAGATCCGTTGCCTTCCCTTCTTTTGGACATTCAACAATCCACACTCCCGCAAAATTTTCAAGTGCTTTGATACTGCCGGACGGCTGATATCAAAATGATCTGCAACCTGGTTGGTATTCAATGTCTGCTGTGAAACCAGCCCAATAATTTCCCTCCGAATGGGATCGGCTATTGCCTGAAAAACATCTCGTCGCATAATATGTAACCTTTCGGTTACAAGTATAGTAAAAGGAAACCAAATGGTTACTTATTTTAAAGCCAAAACTTTTGACTCATCTTTGCAGTGATGTCGAATCACGCTGAAACCATTGTTGCGTTAGCAACCCCTCCGGGGCAAGGTGCCTTAGGAATCATACGGGTCTCCGGACCCGAAACATTGGCCCTTGTCAATCCTTTGTTCAGGGGAAAAGATCTTAACAATGTTCCCTCCCACACCATTCATCTGGGGACCATTCGAGAGGATGAAACCATCATTGATGAGGTACTGGTGTCGATCTTTCGGGCACCTAACTCCTACACCAAGGAAGATGTGATCGAAATTTCAAGTCATGGTTCGCAGTATATTTTGCAAAAGATCTTGCAACTATTGGTGACTAACGGCGCCCGGCTGGCTAAACCCGGAGAGTTTACCCAGAAAGCGTTTCTGAATGGCCGCTTTGATCTTTCCCAAGCGGAGGCCGTTGCGGATCTCATTGCCTCGGAGAATGCGTCTATGCAACAAACGGCGATGAAGCAAATGAGAGGTGGTTTCTCCGGTGAGATCAAGAAACTCCGAGAAGAGCTGATCCACTTTGCTTCCATGATTGAGCTGGAATTGGACTTTGCGGAGGAAGATGTAGAATTCGCTGACCGCTCCGGACTGATTGAGCTTATTGAAAAAATTCAATTACTGATATCATCACTCATTGCGAGTTTTGAATATGGCAATGCAATAAAAAACGGAATTCCAACAGTGATTGCTGGTAAACCGAATGCAGGAAAATCCACATTGCTCAATGCATTGCTCAACGAGGAAAAAGCGATTGTATCCGATATTGCTGGGACCACAAGGGATTTCATTGAGGATCAGATTTACATTGATGGGGTAGCTTTTCGATTCATCGATACAGCTGGTATCAGAGAGACGGAAGATCAGGTTGAAAAGATTGGAGTGGAGCGGACGCTTGACAAAATGAAGGAAGCCAGCCTGATCATCTACATGATTGACCTGGTGCATGACACCCTGGAATCAATTGAGGAACAGCTTGCTGAGTTGAAATCCTCTAACCTACCCTACCTCATTGTGGGCAACAAAGAAGACGAAGCCAACCCAAGCTTAAAAGAGGCCCTCTTAAACGAAGATCCGGTATTCATTTCGGCCAAAAGCAAAACGCATCTGGATGACTTAAAAAATCGCCTCAAGGCACATGTCGCCCAGACCAAAACCCAAGGTGACACCATAGTCACAAATGCACGTCATCTGGAAAGCCTGCAGCAGACTCAGGAAGCACTGAACCGCGTCATTGAAGGCATCAATATTGGTATCTCCAATGACCTGGTTGCACAAGACATCCGCCAGGCGTTATTCCATCTAGGAGAGATCACTGGAGAAGTAACAACAGACGATCTACTTGAGAATATTTTTAGTAAGTTTTGTATTGGGAAGTAGTAAGATCTTGATCTTTGGCGCTTACTAGTGCCTATCTGAAACCTTAACCTACTCTATCCGTGTAGCGTTCATACGCCCGAAGTTTTCTACCCATGAATTACCTCCGTCATAAGAACGATCCATTTTGAATGAGTATGAATTTTCGGTAATGTCATAGTATTCAAAACGCTCAAGAAATTCTCCTGCTTGATCATATCCCTTGCCAGTACTAACAAGCTTTCCATTTATCCATTCGGCTTCAATATCTGTAAGGCCCCTATAACCAGGCATGATCCATACGATTTGAAACTTATTTGTTCTTGCATTAAAGCTCCTGATACTAATACCACGAAAAACTATATCGTTTCTTGAATTTAATACTAAAAAGTCGTCTTGTATTGCCTCTCCATTCAGTATGTACTTTACTTCTGACAGTGCTCTACCTTCAGAAAAACTTCCATCCTGTTGAATGTCAATTGTTTCAATGTCCCATTTGCCAATAAAGAAGTCAATTTTCTTTAGCCCTTCTTGGCTAAAACACATCAGATAGCTAAAAAATAAGAGCGTCAACAGTATAAATCGTCTCATGTTTTTATCACAATGCTAGCTAAGTAGATATTGTGAATCAATGGATTTGAGTCGCTCTCAATTAGGTAAGAAAAGACGATTCTTTTTTTAGAAACATTAAAAACAAGCTTAATGGCACAGAATATGGTTCAACATGGGTAAATCTATTTTAACGATTTGAAGTATTCTTTAGGAGTCTTACCTGTGAACTTTTTAAAAATTCTATAAAAGGATGATGGACTTTTAAAGCCGTGCTCTGAAGCAATTCCAATTAGTGTATAATTTTTATACTCAGGGTGGTTGATATTGGCCTTCAATCCTTCAATCCTGCATTTATTGACTAGGTCAAAAAAGCTAATTTGAAGTTTTTGATTCAATGCTTGTGATATATGATGCTTAGGAAGTTGGAGTTCATCCGAGACTGCTCCCAACCTTAACTCGGGGTTTTTATAGACCTCCATTTGATCCACATAGTTTCTTACTTTAACTACAATTTCTTGCATTTCACTATCGGACAGGGAACTTGATTTATACTTCTCCCCATTTTCTTCAGCTTTCGAAGCTAAGTCTTCACTGTTCGATCTAAAGACTAGAAAGAAAAAGATAAAATGGATTAATAACGATAACCCTATATAATAAAGATCATAAAAATGATCCGCCCATGAATAGCTATTAGCAACAATTACGTATGCAAGCAAGCTTATAAATGAAAAAATCAAGTAATACCTAAGTACGCTTGAAGCAACTGAATCGAAAATCAAAGTGGATTGTGCACTCGAATCTTTAAGTAACTTGCTTCGCTTATTAAATAGAATAAGTGAATACGCCAGATAGAGAAAGATATGAGCTGAAAATACATATCTATTAATATCTGCTTTATATGTATCTTCAGAATATAGATTTAAGAAGATGTCAATCTTGGTTTGTGAACTCTCAAGATAAAATGGACCTAAATAAATCAAGAAAACAAGGAACGGTAAAAGATGAAGAAATGACCAACGTTCAAGATTAATATCAAAAACCTTTCTTGTGAGAAAGTAAAAAAAAGGGCCAATTAAATACCATATAGGCGCCTCAACAAAAATCAGATGGGGTGTATCAAAAAACCAACCAAAATGATAGAAAAGGTGGGCAAGAAGCAAAGTCGAAATTGCGGCTAGCAAAAAAGTCAGGAATGGTCGTCGAAAATAGAAAAATGTATAAACCGACAAAATAAAACCCTGTACCAAACTGTAAGATTCAAATATGGTCCAGAGATCAAAATTATTTGACATGGGAAGAATGAAGGTAATTTGAGTTTTTCAATGGTTTTGAAATTGCATAAGATCCTCGATAAACAATAGTTTCCGAAGTATTAGTTAATCTCTCTGTAGACTTCCCTTTTTTAGGACATAGCTAAAGTAATCTTTGAAGCTTTAATCTAAATCGGGGAAGACTACATCATTCCATGGGCAATTGGAAATGTTTCGCAAGTTTTTGCCATTCACACTCATATTACTGGCAGTTGATTTCCTTCTTTACCCATACAGGCTCTCCATGATATGCATCTTGTGTAGAAATTTGCTGGACATCGGACCCATCTATATTCATAGTGTAGATATGATCATACCCATTTCTTTTTGAATGAAAGGCAATTTTTTTCTCATCCTGTGACTAATCCAATTTGTTATCTTCAAATTATTTTTTTCTGGTTCTAAATAGGAAGACACATCTATCTT
>CAZQJU010000046.1:0-28432 GCA_964593185.1 uncultured Roseivirgaceae bacterium | reverse complement strand
GACGAACACAGTTTGGAACAGTTATTGTCTGAAATCGAAATCAAATATTAAGGATTAAGAACATGAAAAAATTACTATCCTACGCATTGTTGGCCGCTGTCTTCTTTGTCAGTAAGGCACAATACGATAAAGATGCCTTGTCAGTGCTCGACGCCATGAGTGCTAATTACAAATCCATTGAAGCATTCAAAGCTTCCTTTTCTCAGCAACTCACCAACGAAAGTGCAGGTATTGACGAGACGATCACAGGTCAAATTGCAGTGAAAGGCGATAAGTACGTTTTAGACGTTGCTGGCCAACGGATTTTCAACAATGGAGCTGATGTATACACGTACAACCCCGAAATCAGCGAGGTGACCATTAGTACGTATGATCCGGAAGAATCCGAGATTACGCTAAGTAACGTATATGACCTTTACAAAAATGGGTTTAAGTACGTCCTAACATCTACCGAGTCCAATGGAGACAGAGTTATTGATCTGGATCCAGAGAGCAGGGACAAAAGCTACTTCAAGATTCGCATGGTCATCAACACCAAAAATGAGCTGGACTCATTTACTGTTTTTGAGCGATCTGGCAACAAATACCTGTATCTTATTGAGAATTTCAATGCAGCAGAATTACCTGACGATCACTTCACTTTTGACACTTCTAAATATCCAAATGTGGAGGTTATTGATTTCAGATAGATCGATTTGAAATAAAAACATACCTTTGCGCTTCCTGGAAACATTTCAGGAGCATTTTTTATTTTTTACTTTTTTTAATGAACATTTTCGTAGCTAAGCTTAACTATGCAACTTCAGAAGATGCATTACGTCAAGCGTTTGAAGAATTCGGAACAGTAGATTCCGCAAAAGTTATCATGGACAGAGAAACTAACCGATCAAAAGGTTTTGGTTTTGTGGAAATGCCCGATGACAGTGAAGCACAAGAGGCCATTTCCAGTCTCAACGACTCAGAATTAGATGGACGTACCATCGTTGTTAAAAAAGCCAACCCTAAAGGTGGCTCAGACCGCAGATTCTAAGGATTTTATAATTATGATAAGTTGCTCGGGCAGAACTTTTCTGCTCGAGCATTGTTTTATATACTTGTTAGTGAAAAAAAATAACTGATTTGGCAAGACCCGCAACTACCCCCGTAAAACTCAAAGACGGATATTACATCGAACTACGACACAAAGGAGAACGAAAAGGAATCAAGCTCCGAAGCGACACTGTTCCTGAGCTTTACCAATCCATCAAGAAGTACGAAAAGCTTTATGATGTACACTTTTACGGAGAAGTTAAAAAAGGCAAAGTAGTCAACGACAAGTTGCCTGAATTAAAATAACACGTTACACTGGCTTCCTACTCGGAAGCTTTTTTGTATGTTTCTACCGGCAAGGGATTCGTAAATTAGCCCCATGAATCGCCAAGATCTAATTGAACAAATCCGCAACAAAGCTTCATTCCTCTGTGTGGGTCTGGACCCGGACTTTCAGCGAATGCCCAAGCACCTACTCAATGCGGATGATCCTATTTTTGAATTCAACAAGCAGATCATTGATGCAACGCATCAATATGCTGTAGCCTACAAACCCAACATCGCCTTTTACGAGGCCTTGGGTACGGCCGGTTGGCAGTCGCTCCAAAAGACCATTGACTACATCCCAGATCATCTTTTCACCATTGCGGATGCAAAGCGAGGGGATATAGGAAATACATCGAAAATGTATGCTCAAGCATTTTTTGAACAGATGAATTTCGATTCCATCACCGTAGCACCCTACATGGGTTCAGACTCTGTTTCTCCTTTTCTGGAATTTGAAAATAAATGGGTGATTTTGCTTGCTGCCACAAGCAACCCTGGCGGATTTGATTTTCAACACGATGAAGTCAACGGTGAAAAGCTGTACCAGAAGGTCATACGGAAGAGCCAAGAATGGGGAGATCAAAACAATATGATGTACGTGGTGGGAGCCACTCGCCCCGAAGCACTGAAAGAAATAAGATCGAGCATACCAGAGCATTTCCTGTTGATACCCGGAGTGGGCGCACAGGGTGGTGACCTCAAGACCGTTTGTGCCAACGGTATGAATCAAGATTGTGGCCTACTGGTGAATTCTTCCCGTGGAATACTCTATACCGATACTACAAAAGACTTCGCTAAAGCTGCAGCTCACCAAGCGCAAAAGCTACAGCAAGAAATGGCCGAGATACTTGCCAGCGCATGAACGACTAAAGTGTGACATACCGCTCCAAACGAGCGAGTTCTTCCTCATCAACATATTTGCCAATTTCCCTTCTGAACTGAGCTAAGTTCTCATACGGTCGGTATTCTTCAAATTCATGGAGCATTTTATCGCCAACACCTGGAATGGCCAATATTTCCTCTTTGGATGCTGTATTAAGATTTACTGGCACAAAAACGAAATTCTCGTACGCTGCTACCTCTTCTTGTGAAACATATTTTCCGATCTCTCTTCGAAATTGCTCAACTGAAGTGTAAGGACGGTATTCTTCAAACTCATGTGCCATTTTATCTCCTACCTTGGGAACCATTTTAAAATCTGCCTCAGCGGTGGTATTGAGGTTCATCGGTAAAAATATCTTCGATTTCAAGTCCTCAAATTTCCCTTCTCCCGCAACCTCTTGAAGCGTACTCAAAAAGGCAAGTGGATCCAAGTAGGGTCTGCCAGCGGTGATTGCTTGTATCTCAGGATCTAATAAACCAATTGAATACAAATCATTCACTGAAGCCAGATTGGGATTAAGTACATCTGGAATGTCTGCTTCTAACGATGTTGCTTCCGTTTCTTCAGTACCCGTCGCCTCACTATCGGCGCTTTCATTCGATGAAGAAGTACTACAAGCATTTATAAACAAACAGCCCAGTACAATATATGCTACTTTTTTCATTGCGAATCTTCTTTAATTTTTAGTTGCAAAAGGAGAAAACCCATTAATCCAATTGGAATCAAGGTACCGGGAGCAAGTGCAGGCAATGCACCCGCCAATGACTTAGCCATCAGCTCTCCCAACCTCATGCCAGGGTACATTTCGAGCTCAAACTCCCAATTGTTTTTCAAATGTAGAATAATTCCCAAAGCCCCACAGACAATCGTTAACAAATAGAAAATTTTCACTAGAAATAGTGACTTAACAGGCATTCTTAGACTCAATAGGCCTAATACCAAGGTTGCGATGGGCAAGAATTGCCAAAGGGACTGGTAATGTTCGATCAGCACCAATTCCGCTATCAAACCAGTATGTAACAAAATAAATATCAGAAGGGCAAAATGATAGCTAGAATTTTGTAATTTGATCAGATTGTTCATAAATCTTGATTGAGATCATCCTCGAAATTAGAACACACATGCTAATAATTCAACTCCCTACTTTTCTCCCAAATGGATGAGTATCTACTTCAATTTATCTGGAAGTACCAACGATATAGGTCTGACCATCTAATCACAACGGAAGGACAAAGGCTACTGGTCTTCCATCCTGGATATCACAATACTGACTCAGGACCCGATTTCGAGGAAGCCCGGATAAAGATTGGTGCAATCGAATGGAATGGGAGTGTCGAAATTCACATTGCTTCATCTGATTGGGACCGCCATCGACATATAAATGATCCGGCCTATAGCAATGTCATTCTACATGTGGTTTGGCAAGACGACAAACCATTAAAATTTGAAAATGAAACAATCCCAACGTTGGAGCTCAAGCGATTGGTAGACGTCAAGCTACTTACGGATTATCAAAAACATGTTGGAGAACCTGCTTCCATTGCTTGTGCCTCACAATTTACCAAATCTCTTACGCTGCCCTATTTTTCAATGCTGGATCGGGTGGCAGTTGAACGGCTTCAGCAAAAAGCAGATGAAGTACTTCAAATGCTCTATTTAGCAAACAATAGCTGGGACGATGTCGTCTACCGTTTGTTGGTTCGCAGCTTTGGTTTTTCCACAAACAAGACCGCATTCGCCCGTTTAACAGAAAAGCTCCCTTACCAAGTGTTGAAGAAAAATGGTGCCAATAGGTCAGCAATCGAAGCACTTTTCTTTGGGCAAGCGGGATTTTTGGATCGGGAGGATGATGGTTACCAAGTAGAACTGGCAAAGGAATTCAAGTTCCTAAAACAGAAATACGACCTACCCCAATCACTCTTACGCCACGAATGGAAATTTGGTAGAATGCGTCCTGCCAACTTTCCGTCGCTACGACTTGCACAAATCTCTAACTTGCTCTTTTCAAGACCAAGGTTGTTCACGCAAGTGGTTGAACTTGGTGATATCATGGAAATCTTGAAACTATTGACCTTTCCACTTTCTGATTACTGGATGGAACATTATGACTTTGGTAAAAAACGATCTCTCCCAAAACAGTCAATTGGTGCAAAAACCATCGAAAACATTGCGATCAATTCCTTGGCTCCTCTACTTGCAGCCTATTCAAAGTATGCTCAAGACCAATCCTTTATGGACAAAGCTGTTTCTCTACTACAATTACTATCGCCCGAAAAGAATCGGGTCACAAAGCAATGGGCAGCTGTCAATAAACACCCCAAAAATGCGATGGAATCGCAAGCTCAAATTCAGCTTTTGAAAGAATACTGCCTGAAAAGAAGGTGTCTCTCTTGTGCAGTTGGCGTAACATTGCTGTGCAAATGATCCACTGGGTGATCCATATTGTGCTACTCGGCATACTAAGCTTGCTGTTTTACCGTCGATTTCACGCGGATCTTCCAACGTGGATTTATTGGACTTCGCTGACACTTAAGCTTCTCGCTGGGATTGCTGTAGGACTCATTTTCTTCCACTACTATAAAATGGGAGATACGATCCTCTTTTTCCACGAGGCTGTCGAGATCTCTTCCCTACCACTAGGTGAGTACTTGACAACACTATTCTCTCCATCAACCTATGCAACGTCCAACCAACCCAGAGTGCTATTCTTCACCAAATTTCTCTCTTTCTTTACCCTCATCACCGGAAACTCTTACTGGCTCTCATCGATGTACCTTTCGATTATCAGCTTCTTTGCAACCTGGTATTTTGTAATAACGGCTGCCAAGTCTATGCCCGCCAACAGGCCTGTAATCATACTAAGTTTTCTGTTTCTACCTACCGTGGTTTTCTGGTCGTCCGGAATTCTTAAAGACAGCCTAGCATTCAGTGCATTGGTATTTCTCGTCGCAATCGTTGTTAAAAGGTACTTCCAGCATAAAATTCAGTTGTTTGACTGGCTATTTGCCGCCGTCGGACTCTTCCTTCTTTTTAAGGTCAAACACTATTTGTTGATCTCCTTGATTTTATTCATTGGCATACTTCTCTTCACGAATTTTATGTCAATGAAAAGCACCAAACACCGTGCTTTGGCCATGGTAGTTGCTATCGTAGCTTTTACCGCTACCCAATTTATTCATCCATACTTAAGGCTCGAGCGCCTGAACTTAACGCTTTACGAGACAAATCAGGCCATACTTGCGAAATCTACTGATGAAAATAAATTGAGTGTCGTCATCGATGCTCCTACTTTTTTAGCTATTGCGCAGGCAACACCCATAGCAATGCAAACCGGCTTGTTCCGCCCCTCCATTTTTGATCATTCAACCGTATGGGGTTGGTTCCATCGCATAGAGAATACCATCCTTGCTCTCTTATTCACCATGTCCATCATCTTATTGATTCGAGGCCGGGCTAACGTAGATATTCCTATTGTGTTTTCCGGTTGTTTGATCATCATCATACTTGCTACACTCTTGGCATTGGCTACTCCAAATTTTGGAACGCTCGTCCGCTACAAGAATGCTTTTATGCCTTTTATTTTTCTACTCTGCGGCATTCTTCCTTATCACCACTTTACTTCTAAAAGGGCTTCATAATCGTTAAGTTTGCGCTTCTTTTTTTACACACATGGAAAAACCAGTAATCATTTTCGGGGCGTCTGGGATCGCCAAAGCTGCACTTGAGATCTTCAACTCCAACAATATCGTTGTGTATGGATTCTTAGATGATGACGAAGCAAAACATGGTGAAGAAATCAATTCGGTTTCCGTATTAGGAAGCACGGATGATCACGGCATCACGAAGTTGATTGGGCAAAAAAGTGAAGCATTTGTTGCTACCGATGAAAATGACTTACGAAAAGAATACGTAACCTACCTCAAAGAAACTCGGAAAGTAATGCCCGTCAATGCGGTGCATGAGGCGGCCCTCATTTCCCCGTCGTTCTCCATTGGTCATGGGAATTTCGTCAATGCCGGAGCCATCCTTTCTAATGACAGTAAGATGGGTGACCACAATGTCATTAACTCCCGTGTGGTAGTCGAACAAGAGGTTGAAATTAACGATTTTGTTCAGATAGGTGCCGGAAGCATCATCAATGCTAAGGTAAAAATCGAAGATGAGGTCTTTATTGGCTCAGGGGTGACCATCGTTTCAGGGGTGACCATTGGTAAAGGTGCACGGATCGGTGCAGGCTCAGTCGTGGTTGGCGATGTGAAAGCAGGGAGTACAGTCTTTGGCAATCCTGCTGTCGAGGTAAAATCCTAGAAAGCCCTAATTTTGCGATGTTATTAACACCCTGCTGAAACAGGGCCAAGTTATGAAAGAACAACACTACGTACTGCTGTACTATTGCTACAGTAAAATCGACGATCCGGAACAGTTTCGTGAAGAGCACCACCAAATGTGCCTTGACCTTTCCTTGCGGGGGCGCATCATTGTAGCCTCGGAAGGATTGAACGGCACTGTTTCAGGAACTAAACTGGCCTGCGAAAAATACATGGAAGCTGTGTTATCAGATGATCGCTTTGCCACTACCGAATTCAAAGTGGATCAAATAGATGCACCTGCTTTCGAAAAACTACATGTTCGGGTAAAACCTGAAATTGTTCATAGCTCTTTGGCACACGTAGATCCAACAGCAAGAACCGGAGGTTATGTAGAGCCGGAGGAGTTTAGACAAATCTTAAAGGAGGAAAATGAGGATACCGTCATTTTGGATGTGCGCTCTAACTATGAACATAACATAGGCAAATTCAAGAACGCTGTCACCCTGGACATTGACAATTTTCGAGATTTCCCTGACAAAGTTGCGGAGCTTGAGAAATACAAAGACAAGAAAGTAATCACGTATTGCACTGGGGGCATCAAATGCGAAAAGGCGAGTGCTTACCTGCTTGAACAAGGCTTTGAGAACGTTCATCAGCTCCATGGAGGAATCATCAAGTATGGCCTAGAAGCGGAAGGCGAAGATTTTGAAGGAAAGTGCTACGTCTTTGACAATCGAATTGTCAAAGAGGTCAATACGGTAAACCCAAGTGTCATCTCAGCATGCTACGTGACTGGTGAGCCTAGCGACCGAATGGTTAATTGTGCAAACCCACATTGCAACAAGCATATTCCGATGAGTCAAAAAGGTGCAGACATCTACGCAGGATGCTGCTCTGAAGCGTGCATGAATAATCCGGATGCACGATCGTACGACGGAACTGGCTTTTATCAGAAAAAAATGAATGGCTACAATCCATATAAAGGTTCAAAAAGGAAGAAAGAAGACGTTTCCTAGTTATCTTTAATGGTGAAAGTAGCCAGCTATGCCACATAACTACTCTGAGACTGATCTCATCCTCAATCCGGACGGGAGTGTCTATCATCTCAGTTTAAGACCAAAAGATGTTTCCGATAAAATCATCGTCGTAGGTGATCCGGGCAGGGTACACCGTGTGTCTAGGCATTTTGATTCCGTGGATTTTGAAATGAACAAGCGAGAGTTCATTACACACACAGGGAAATATAAAGGGAAAAGACTATCTGTCATCAGCTCTGGAATGGGTACAGATAACGTTGAAATCCTCATGACAGAACTGGATGCTCTCTTCAACATTGATTTGGTCAAGCGAACTCCGAAGCCAAGGAAGAAAAAGATACAGATCATTCGTATTGGAACCTCCGGTACCATCAGAGATGATATCAAGGTAGGAAGTCATTTGTCTACAGAGTATGCGATAGGTCTGGATACCATCTTACAATTCTACGAATACAAGCATCGGGGAACCGAAAAACTGATTATTGACAAACTCCGAGAGGAGCTAGACCTCCACTACACACCCTACTGCTTCAAAGGTTCTCCTGCCCTACTTGAGAAATTTAAAGATTGTACTATCCTTGGAAATACCGTGACCTGTCCAGGGTTTTATGCCCCACAAGGTCGTGAACTACGGATGCCCATACGGTACCGTGAGATCATTGACAAGATGCAGTACTTTCACGAGGAGGGCGTATGGATTACCAACCTCGAAATGGAAACTGCCGGATACTATGCCTTTGGCAAATTATTAGGTCATGAAGTACTAAGTCTGAATGCAATCATGGCCAACCGAGTCAGAGGCCAATTCTCAAAGAACCCCAATCAAGTGATTGACGGGCTTATCCAAAAAGTACTGGATCGCATCTAAGACTTCTTTAGCAACGCCTCAAACGCTTTGCGCATTGCATCTGCTGCCTCATTAAGGTGCTCACGTGCTTGTCCCCATTTTTCGCCAGAATCCCCCGTTCGCTCCTTTATTTGCTCTTCCAGCTTGTCTTTCTGCTTTTTGAGCTCCTCAATCTTCTTTTCAGTTTCATCAGAAACCTTACTTCCAGCTTTTTTTGTTTCTTCAATTAGGTGATCAATCTTCTTTCCAAGCTCTGCCAGGATAGATTCCACATTTTTCTTTTCACTCATATTCTTAAAGATAAGCTGAGATCAGGATAAGTCCGAATCGACCTTTGCAACTTTGTAAGTTGCGCTTGATTTATGAATCCTTTCCGTACCACTGCGTAATTATCTCCGCTGCAGGTTTGTGTTGTGGGGTCCATTCTTTCTCATATCGATCCTTTGACCGCATGGTAAAATGCCATTTCCAAAAGAATCCACCCATAAACCACTCCTCTTTCTCAAAAGCCTGAAAGGTGGCTTCGTACGCATCCGCCTGTAGCTGAGAGTTTGGTGCAACCAATGATTTGTCTACATCCCAATGATTTCCAGTTGCACCATCCATACTTTGAAAACCATACTCTGTGAATAGAACTGGCTTGTTCCATTTTTTGGAAAAAGCCGACATGTTTTTTTTGATTGGTTCCCAACCGGCTTGTATTTCATGCTTTTCAGGATGGTTTCCTTCTGCAAGTGGGAAGTACGCATCAATCCCGATATAATCCACAGCATCCCACCATTCGATGTTTTCGTAATTGTCCCAATTAGATGCATAAGTCACTTTCCCTCGGTAAACCTTCCTGACTTCCTTTACCAGCTGCTTCCAAAACGATGGTCGTTCTCTTGCCGGTACTCGGTACTCCGTTCCGATGCAGAAAAGCTCTACGCCTAGGGAATCAGCCTTTATCGCATGATTCAGGATGTATTCGGTATACCCTTGCTCCCACACCTTCCACTCTTCTTCTGTTTCAAGATTAAAGTCTCCCGCCCAGCCCTGACCAAGCACCCAAACGTGTGGTTTACACATCACTTTGAGACCGTTGCTTTTTGCGTACTGGATCAGTTTGCAATTCCCATCTGTCTTCTCACCCCACCACTGGTTTTGGTGATCGTACGAAACATCGGGCATGCCTGCCCTTGAAAAGCCATACGGGATGACAGCAACCCAATCAGCGTTGACCTGTTTGACCTCAGCTACATCTGAAGCGGTAATCGGTCGAGGGGGATTGACTACACAGGCTCCATAAATGCGATCTGGGCGTTGCTGGGTAGGAATCGCAATCCAGGCGATAAGTCCAATGAGAATAAATGCTACTGCTAAGTAAACGCGCATGCGTAAAAAACGGAAAGGTAGGACGAAAGTTGGAAACACGTATGCAAGATCTGGTTTGTTGTCGAACACACGAACCAAACATCACTGACCATAGACCATTAGCAATTTTAAACGTTAATTAGTAATCCTTAACGCGTTAAATGTAAATAGGAGTTGGCCTTGATATGATAAGACTGACTGACCATAGCGTTCAGTCCCCAGTTCGCCATTTTGAAATCTTAATCAGAGGGCCTTTCCGTAGGATATTCATTCATTCCAACTATAGGTATCCAATATCGTTTTCTGAAGTAACATCTTTTACTGTCAAGAGCGAGTAAAGCCCACAAAATATGCTGCTTCGTGGCAATGGCTACGACTTCCGATTCTTGGCTTCTTGCATCACCCCACTGATGACAGTATTTATCCGTTCCACCAGTTCCTTGACGCCACTAAACTTGTCTGCTTCTAGTAACTCGACATGATTGAGAAACAAGGTAATTTGCTTGGAAAGCTCTGACTTGCCTACCACGATCTGCGGGGTATCTTCCTGGTCTTGCACTACGATCTTGTCGTGGTAGATCTTGTTGAATGCTTCATTGGCACTGATCATTTCCTTTAATGCATCTGACATCCCTGATCTGGCAATATCATCTTGAGACAATGCCAATTCATTAAACAACCCCTTCATGGCCTCACTTTGAGCAATGTACCCCAAGTTGTATAAATTAAAGCCATGTTTTCTCACGATTTCCACCAATTGTTCACCTGCTTTCTTTGTTTGATAATCTGCTCTAAAAGAAGCTGAAAGCACTCCATACTTGAACGCCTGAAACGCATCATCTCGCTCCAGATCTGCTTGTTGAACCTTGGATGCATGCACACTTGACATACTCTGATTCAAGGCGTCGCCCAAATAGTTGGCTGCATCAGTAGATTTTTTGATACGGTTTCCGAGTACTTCTTTATGCTCAGACTTTGTAACACATTGGATAAGTCGTTCTGCAGTTTTGACGAGCTCTTCCGAATTCAAAGCAGAGTGAGAGAATTGTTTTAACATGGCAGCAGGTTTTAGTGGTAGAAAACAAAAATGTAATTAAAGCTAAGAAATACGTTCGATTTTCGCACCCAGGGCATTCAATCGTTTGTCGATAAACTGATATCCTCTATCAATCTGTTCGATGTTGTGAATGGTGCTTATGCCATCGGCAGACATCGCTGCGATCAGCAACGACACTCCTGCCCGAATATCCGGAGAGGTCATCGTGATGCCTCTCATAGGATAAGCTTTGTTAAGGCCAATGACGGTGGCTCTATGCGGGTCACACAAAATGATCTGCGCTCCCATGTCTATGAGTTTATCCACGAAAAACAAGCGGCTTTCAAACATCTTCTGATGAATTAGGACTGTTCCTTTTGCTTGTGTTGCTGTGACCAAGATGACACTCAATAAATCAGGTGTAAGCCCTGGCCAAATAGCATCGGCAATGGTCAAGATAGATCCATCAATGTAGGAGTCTATTTCGTAGTTATCTTGAGAAGGGACATAGATGTCATCTCCTACAAATTCCATTTGGATTCCCAACCTTTTGAAAGTATCAGGAATGATCCCCAATTCATGAATTTGTGCATTCTTGATGGTCAGATCAGCTCCGGTCATTGCCGCCATCCCAATAAAACTCCCAATCTCAATCATGTCAGGAAGCATGGTATGCTCTGTTCCCGACAGGGCATCCACTCCTTCTATGTTTAAGAGGTTGGAACCTACTCCATCGATTTTTGCACCCATACGATTTAGCATTTTGCAAAGCTGTTGGATGTAAGGCTCACATGCCGCATTGTAGATGGTCGTCACACCTTCAGCCATCACAGCCGCCATCACAATATTTGCCGTGCCAGTGACCGAAGCTTCGTCCAAAAGCATATAGGTGCCCTTTAGATTCGAGCCATCTACCGTATAGAACGAAGTGTTTGAATCATAGTGGAACTCCGCTCCCAACTTCTGAAATCCGATGAAATGTGTATCCAGCCTTCGACGACCGATTTTGTCCCCTCCTGGTTTCGGCATCTTTCCTTTTCCGAAACGAGCCAAAAGCGGCCCCAAGATCATGATAGAACCGCGTAAAGCAGA
The DNA here is from genome assembly GCA_964593185.1 of uncultured Roseivirgaceae bacterium. Classification (GTDB taxonomy): domain Bacteria; phylum Bacteroidota; class Bacteroidia; order Cytophagales; family Cyclobacteriaceae; genus Ekhidna. The sequence goes on along the minus strand of CAZQJU010000046.1, from coordinate 16,518 downwards.
AGCTTTTTCCTTGAAATCCTGCGTGTCAAGAAAATCAAGGTCAATGTTTGCTGCCTGAAACGAAAAAGACTCTTCGTCAAGACGATGGGTCTCTACGCCCAGATCACCTAAAAGGTCAATCAGCTTCAGCACATCTCTGATTTGCGGGATCTTCCGAATGATGACTTTCTGATCTGTAAGGAGTACCGCAGAGATGATTTGCAGTGCCTCGTTTTTAGCACCTTGAGGAACAATTTCACCCGACAGTGGGTGGCCTCCTTCTACACGAAATGATGACATACGATACGTTAGGAATTAATTGGAATGAAGATAATCTGATTGTTACACGAAACTATCAAAATTCTCCAGATCAAGCCCCAAAAACGTAAATCTTGGAATCAGTTTCTACGACGGTTGTTATTTCTTCCGCCCTGATTTCTTCTACCCTTTCCGCCTCCTTTGTTGTTGCGATTGCTTTTATTGTTGGTGTGTCTTCTGTGTTGCACCTTTTTCTCTGAATCAAAAAGACCAAGCTCTTTTACGGTCTCAATGTTAATATCCAGTTTACCACCCGAAAGTTGCTTGATGTTCTTCAGAATCTGCTCATCCTCAATAGCATCTTTGTTCCAGGTCTGATAGAATCCTTTCATCAATCGTCCAATGGACACGACGGCACCTTCTTGCTCTTTCGGATCTTCCATGGCAATCGCCTGCTCAATTAGGAGCTCAACACTTCGGCCGTAATGACGGTACTTAATTTCGTTGGAATAATATTTTAGGCGGTCCGGCTTCTTTTCCAAAACTTCTTTATCCGGCTTTGGGAATGGGCTGTCAATCTCAAGTTCGAAATCCGAGATAATGTGTAGGTCGTCCCAAATCTTTTGATCATTTTCGGTTGAGTCTTTGCTCAGATCAGGATTGATCAATTTCATCAGCTCAACAAGCGTATTCGCTTTCTTTGATCTTTCTTCTTTATCTGTAATTGTCTTCAGGTGAGTGACAAGGTTTTGTACGTTTCGTCCGTACTCTCGCAGCTTAAGATTGTTGCGCTGCGTATTGTAATCTAACTCCATATTTTCCATTCAAGGATTCAAAATTAATAAAATATCTGCCGCATCAAACTGCAGCAATGCATTTCAGCTCAATTGCGATGGGTGTTGGTAGCGAATTGATTTCAACTGTCGTTCTGCAAGGTTGGTTTTCCTTGAAGTACTCTGCATAGATGCGATTGTAGGTTTTGAAATCAGCTTTCATGTTGGTCAGGAATACCGTTACATCTACCAAGTCCTCCCACTTCGCTCCAGACGCTTCCAGAATTAGCTTTACATTGTTGAATACCGAATGGCACTGGGCCTCGATGTCGTAATCAAGAATTCTTCCTTCTGCATCTAACTCTACACCCGGTATTTTTTTGGTGCCTCGCTCACGGGGTCCAACGCCTGATAAGAACAACAAGTTCCCTACTTTTCGAGCATGTGGATAAAGGCCTACAGGTTCCGGAGCCTTTTCAGAATCATATTTCTGTGACGACATATGCGTAGTTTTTTGGTCAATCAATTCTTACCTGAGAAAGTTGGATAGCATACTAATGCAAGAAAAGTCTAGCCGTTGTTCATCAGTTCCTCGATTTCCTCCGCCTCAATGGGAATATTTTTCATAAGATTGATGTGTCCCTCCTCGGTGATCACGATGTTGTCTTCGATACGGACTCCAATATCTTCCGCTGGAACGTAAATCCCTGGCTCCACTGTGAAGACCATTCCAGGTTCAAACACCTTGTAAATCGAGGCGACATCATGCACATCTATCCCAAGGTGATGCGAAGTACCGTGCATGAAGTACTTTTTGTATGCTGGCCAATCTGGATTCTCGTTTTTGATGTCGGTCTTATCAATCAATCCCAAGTCCAACAATTCTTTTTCCATCAATCGTCCCACTTCGGCATGGTATTCGGGAATTCGATTTCCAGGCTTCAGAAGTTCCGTCGCTGCATTTTTAACGCGTAGCACCGCATCGTAGATTGCTCTTTGTCTTGGAGTGTAGCGTCCACTTACCGGAATGGTTCTTGTCATGTCCGCATTGTAGTTTGCATACTCTGCACCCACGTCCATCAACAGCACCTCGCCTTCTTTAAGTGGTTGATTGTTGTCAAGGTAGTGCAAAACACAAGAGCTTTCGCCTCCACCCAAAATTGGGCTATAAGCAAAGCCTTTCGACCCTTGCCGAACAAACTCATGCAAATATTCGGCTTCCACTTCGTATTCAATCACCCCAGGTTTTACAAAATCCAGTACCCTTCGAAAACCTTTTTCAGTGATATCACAGGCCTTCTGAAGGATTTCTACTTCAATTTCTGACTTGACACAGCGTAAATCCTGCAAGATCGGGAATAGGCGTTCATAGTTATACAGTGGAAACTTCTCCTTGCATTCTCTTACAAAACGTGCGTTCCGGGTTTCAACCTCAGAAGCATTTCGGATGTGCTCGTTGCTTTCCAGGTAGATATGATCACATTCAGCCAAAATGGTATAGAAAACCTGTTCAAACTCTCGGGTCCATCGAATCTGGTGAATACCGGAAACTGCTCTTCCTTCCTCCTTGGTAAGCTTATGGCCTTCCCAAATCGCAATTTCCTCATTCGTTTCTCTCAAAAAAAGCACCTCCCTCATCTTCTCATCAGGAAAATCAGGTGCAATTAATACGATGCTTTCTTCCTGATCTGCTCCCGTGAGATAAAACAAATTGCTATTCTGATAAAAGATCATGGTGCCATCAGCATTCTTAGGCATGATGTCATTTGCATGCACGATGGCCACCGACCTTGGCTTCATTCTTTTCGCCAGGTTGTTACGGTTTTGAATAAATAGGTTGTTGTTTATCTTATCGTATCTCACTCCGTTATTTTGGATTTAAGCCTGGAAAGTCTTACGTCTGCAGCGGCACCCTTCAACTCTTCTTCACTGGTATTGTCAGCTGAAACCGTAGTGTAAAATCGCTCCGCAAGATAGAGAAACAACGTACCTCTCTTGTCATTATAGTCGTAAGAGATCCAGCCTGGTATCCCGTCAACCTCAATTGACTTTGCATACCCGTCTGTAGATTCGTACTCAAACTGCTGTGCGGATTGAGCGGATGCAATGAACTCAGCGCCATGATAATCATTGAGCGTGATATTCATTTCCCGATCACCATTGACGTAGCTTTTAGTGGCTGTACTGTAGGAAACACCTTGTGTACTGTAACGGGCACCTTGCGGTTTTCCTTCTCTGGAGAAACCCTGGGTCCGCTCGGGCAACATGTTCATCAGAACTCGAAAGTCCACACTGTTAGCTAAGTCTAACGATCCAAAATCGACCTCTTCAGGTATATAGGAATCTACCTCTCCCCCTGTAGTGGAAGAACCTGAGGAGCCCGCATCGGTAGACGAACCCTCCGAAGAGGAATTTTCTGAACCGTTGTTCTTTTTCTTCTTGCCAAATAGAAAATCGTCAATGACTTGGTTGGCTTTTTTCTCAGCCTTTTTCTTGATTCTTATTTGCGCATTTGTGTAGCTTGTTGCAATAAGCGCAATACATACGGTGAATAAGATCTTTCGCATAATATGTAAACTTAGGGTGTTAGAAAAGTTAAAATTACTACTTCTTTTTCTGCCTTTCGGTCTGCAAGCACAGCAAATGAGTTTTGCTTTGGAACAGATCAACGCACAGGCGCTAGTGGAAGAGGGGCTAACTGGGAAAGGAATCAAGGTGGGAATCATTGATGGTGGATTTCTACGCGCAAATACCAAAGAAGCACTCCAACACCTCTTTGACAATAACCTCGTGATGGGGTACAGGGATTTCCTTGACAGTAGCGCAGCTGATTTCTCCGGGAGTCGTGTATTGGATGATGTGCATGGCACGGAGGTATGGGAGATGATCGCAGGGCACAGTACCAAAAAAGGGATTCAATACGGTCTGGCCACGGGTGCAATGTACTACCTGGCTCGGACAGATCATGGAGCTTATGAACGTAGAGAGGAGGAGCGAAATGCCATAAAAGCCATGGAGTGGATGGCCGCCGAGGGTGTCCAAATTATAAATCTATCTCTTGGCTATAATTATGGGTACACCCGCAAAGAAGAAAACTATCAACCTACCCAAATGGACGGAGAAAGCACCATCCTCACCCAGGCCGTGGATCGTATTTCAGAGGCCCATGACATCCTCATTGTGGTGGCGGCAGGAAACGATGGAGATAAGAAGTGGCGGATCATCGACTCTCCTGCCGATGCAAAAAGTGCTTTGACCGTAGGTGCTACAAAATTCAAAACCAAGGATGATATGGCCTACAGCTCCAAAGGACCCCACTGGCTTGCCTATGTAAAGCCTGAAGTTGCTTGCTTTGCTGGATCCGGAACCTCATTTTCTACTCCGATCATCACTGGTTTTGCTGCCTGCATACTAGAGAAAAACCCCACGCTCAGCGCTGCAGCGTTGAAAACAGTAATAATGCGCTCAGCAAACCTCAAGTATCCAAACAACTTCGTAGGCTACGGCGTGCCTAATGCTGCTAAGGCACTGCGCCTCCTGCAAGGAGATCTGCCCCAAGACACATTTACCGAGATCAGTACGACCAAAAGCACACACAAGTTGACCTTTGAATCTAAGGTCCCGTACCTATCGATCTATCACAAGAAAGGCTGGGAGGTCTTATCTAAAGAATTTGTGAAACCCAAAAAGAATGAATACCGAGTCAAAAAAGTGAAAGACGCTGAAAGCTCGACGATCCTTTGGACTACCGGTGAATTGGAAATTTTTTGGGAAAAATGAAAGTTCTTTGTCCAGTTCAAGTCCAGCGATGCGTCATAGGGGAAAATTATTCAACAACTAAACGTTAAAGCAAAATGAAAAAGTATTTATATGTATTCCGAGGTGGAGATGAAGGCTTTGAAAATCAATCACCTGAAGAAATGCAAGCCCACATGCAAAGATGGGGAGAATGGATGGCAAAGGTAAAAGCTGAGGGGTATCCATTGCAGGCAGAGGGTAAAGTGGTCGGCAAAGGCGGAACCATCATCACGGATGGCCCTTTCACCGAAGGAAAGGAAATTGTGGGAGGTTATGTAGTCTTAGAAGCAAAGGATTTGGATGATGCTGTTGCGATATCCAAAGACTGCCCCATTTTTGAATTTGGTGGCACCACTGAAGTAAGAGAAATCGTATTGGATTACTGATCCGAAATACCTTAAAAGCCAGCCGAATCAACGATTTTCGGCTGGCTCAAACTGACACTTTTTGATGCCAGACCATGCAAGCAACCCAATTAGTTGATCATTTTTTTCGCACCGAGTACGGTAAGGCTGTTTCTCACCTTACCAACCGTTTTGGCCCGAAGAATCTGGAACTGGCAGAAGACAGCGTACAAGAGGCTTTGATTAAGGCCATGCAGACGTGGCCCTATTCTGAAATCCCGCAAAACCCTACTGGCTGGATCCTTCGCGTAGCGCGAAACAAGATGATTGATCAACTGCGAAGAGACCAAAAAACAGACTCGCAAGAAGTACCCGAAAAGTCAGAGAAATTGAATGATCCGCTACAGTTAGACTCCATTAATGATGACATGGTCAGGATGATGTTTGCTTGCTGCCATCCATCCCTAAGTTCAGAATACCAAATCATTCTCACACTGAAAATCCTGGGAGGTCTCTCCGTCCGAGAAATCGCTAGTGCGCTGGTAAAAAAGGAAGAGACGATCGCTAAAGGATATACAAGAGCGAAGAAAAAATTCAAAGAGGAAGAAATAAAGTTAATTCTGCCTCCTGCCAATGAGATTGAGAAGCGATTGGAAATCGTCTTGAAAATCATTTACCTTCTTTTCAACGAAGGGTATAAAGCAGCAGAAGGAGCAGCGTTAATCCGTGAAGACCTCTGCGAAGAAGCCATTCGACTCAATAAAGTTTTGCTGGATAGTGAACTTTGCAATACCCCTTCCGCAAACGCCCTGATTTCCATGATGCTGTTTCAGGTAGCTCGATTTGATGCACGCATGGATGAGCAAGGAAATATCATCAGCCTCGAAGATCAAGACCGATCCAAGTGGGATCAGGCGCTTATTTCCTTAGGTTTAGACTACCTGGATAAAGCTTCAGACACCGAAGATGTCAATGAGTACATTATTCAGGCGGTCATAAGTGCCACGCATTGTAGAGCACCCTCCTTTGACGAAACCGACTGGAACGGCATCCTTCGCATGTACGACCTCCATCTCAAGCTAAACAACAATCCCATCATTGAGCTAAATCGAGTTGTCCCTTTACAGAAAGTGCATGGCTCACTCTTGGCAAACAAAGAGCTGGAACGATTGGAAAACACCGGATTTTTTGAAGAATACTACCTGTTTTTTGCGATCAAAGCAAAGGTCTTAGAAGACCTAGGAGAAATCCCGTTGTGCAAAGAGTCCTACGAAAAAGCATTATCCCTTGCAAAAAACGAACGTGAACAGGCTTTTCTTCAGCGCAAGATCGATGCGCTTTCCTGACAAAACTCAGCACAAAAACTGATCATTCTTCTTATCCGTGGTTTTAAGTATTTCGAGCTTTGCTTCATGAATAAAGCTATCCTAATCCTGAGCATTATTTTGACAGGATGCGTTGCCAGCATCAAAACATACCAAGAAACTGATCAAGATTTCAGTTCCTACACCACCTGGTGTTGGCTTCAGGGGTGCGATGTGGTATACCAGGGCCCGGAACAATATTATGATCAACAGACACTGGAAGAGATTACCAATGTCATTGCACAAAAAATGTATGAAAAAGGGTACGTACAAAGCGATGACTCCTCAGATCTAGCGGTGAACTACTTTCTCATTGTAAAGGAGGATTCCACTTCCATTAGCGATGAATATGATGATATCATCACGGCTGCATTTTATCCTCAATACGAAAAGTTTCTAAAGGGTAGTCTGATCATCGACGTCATTGACCGGAAAAAATCTGAGGTCATCTGGCGAACTTCAGCCGACAAATACTTGGACACCAATCCAAGTTATGATCCGGTCATGATCAACAAGGTTATCTCCAAAGCGATGAGGAAGTTTCCCGAACGTTCACAATAGCACTTTTCATAGAACTTATTCTCCTACCTTTGCGCTCCCATGAGCGAGCAGGAATACGAGCTGATCGAATTGCCAAACGGCATCCGGGTCATTCATAAAGAAGTAAGTCATACCAAGATTGCCAACATTGGCATTATGCTGGACATCGGCAGTCGAGATGAAAATGAAGGTGAACAAGGCCTGGCACATTTTCTTGAGCATATGGCTTTCAAAGGAACAAAGAAGCGAAACGCGTATCATATCATCAATCGATTGGAATCCCTTGGCGGTGAGCTCAATGCCTATACTACCAAAGAAAAAATATGTTTTTACGCCTCTCTATTGGATACACACATCGACAAAGCGGTGGAACTGCTGACTGACATCACCTTTAATTCAACGTTTCCGAACAAAGAGATCCTGAAAGAAAAGAAAGTGATCTTAGAAGAGATGAGCATGTATCGGGACACACCTGAGGACGCCATTCAGGATGATTTTGATGAGCTACTTTTCCCAAAACATCCGTTAGGTAAAAATATACTTGGCACAGTTGACACCGTCAATTCCTTCAAACAGCACCACTTCACTACCTTTCTGGCCCAGAACCTAAATACGGAAAAGATCATTCTTTCCAGTATCGGAAACTACCCGTCAAAAAAGATCAGGAAACTGGCAGAAAAGTACCTCAAGCCTATACCACATAAGAATCATACCCCTCCCAGGAACTGGTTTAGTGGGTATGCACCCAGTCGAAAAGAAGTAAGCAAACCGATATCGCAGGCGCATTTTGCCCTAGGATTACCCTCGCTATCCATAAAAGATGATAATCGAATCCCCTTCTTCTTCCTCGTCAACTTGCTGGGAGGACCAAGCTTGAATTCTCGCCTTAACTTAAGCCTTAGAGAGAAGCATGGATTGGTGTACGGTGTGGAAGCAAGCTATGCACCCTATTTGGATACGGGTCAGTTTGGCGTCTACTTCGCAACGGACCCACTGAATCTTAGGAAAAGCCAGCGCATTGTCTCAAAAGAGATTGAGAGCCTAAAGAATAAACCCTTGGGAAATCTGCAACTGCACAAGGCCAAAAATCAGATCAAAGGGCAAATGGCATTGTCCGAAGAAAACAAAAATGCCATCATGCTGATGATGGCGAAAAGTCAACTTGACCTGAAAAAAGTACCGGACATTAACACCACCTTCAAAAAGATAGACGCCATCACGTCCACCAAAATTCAAGAACTCGCCCGACAGTATCTGCCTGTGGATCAAATGAGTAGTTTGACTTATTTGCCTGCGAATTAATCAAATGCTGGCACAGCGATTTTAATGCTCTACTTTTGCGCGCTGTTTAAGAATTCAGCTCATGCAAAGACTCTTTCGAAATTTCACATTCAATCCTAAGAACGACATTCTCTCAGGACTCACTGTCGCGTTAGCGCTTGTTCCTGAAGCGGTGGCATTTGCCTTTGTGGCTGGTATTGATCCCATGGTGGGGCTTTATGGAGCCTTCATGATGGGATTGGTCACCTCCCTGTTTGGTGGAAGGCCAGGAATGATTTCAGGTGCCACAGGTGCCATGGCGGTCGTGATGGTGCATCTGATCCAAAAAGGAAATGAGGTGGGGTTGTCGTTGGATCAGCCGGTAGCGCAATTGGGGCTTCAATGGCTGTTCATCACCTTGCTTTTGGTAGGTGGCATTCAGATTGCAGCCGGATTTCTACGGCTTGGAAAATTTGTTCGCCTGATTCCTCATCCGGTAATGATGGGATTTGTCAATGGCCTTGCCATTGTCATTTTCCTATCTCAATTAGGAATGTTTAAGAAAAGCGTTGGGGGATCGATGACCTGGATTCAAGGTTCGGAACTAGGCATCATGCTTGGACTGGTGGCTTTGACGATGGCGATCATGTATTTACTTCCCAAAGTGACAAAGAAGATTCCAGCTGCACTTACCGGAATCATTGTGGTTGCAGCGATTACCATCTTAGGCGGTTTGGATGTCAGCACCGTGGGTTCTTTCATTCGAGATGGTGGGGGTGCTGGTCTGGAAGGAAGTTTGCCTTCCTTCCAATTTCAACTCTTTGAGCTACTTAAGACGGTGGAAGGTCATTGGGATTTACTCATCTCTACGGCCGTTCTCCTGGCCGCCGTTGGCTTGATTGAGTCGCTTATGACCCTGAATCTGGTTGATGAAATCACAGAAACCAGGGGTAGCGGCAATCGAGAATGTGTGGCACAGGGTGGTGCCAATATCCTGAATGGGCTGTTTGGTGGCATGGGTGGATGTGCGATGATCGGCCAGTCCATCATCAATGTAAATTCGGGGGGTCGAGGAAGACTCTCCGGTCTGGTTGCGGCCATCGCCCTATTGAGTTTCATCTTGTTTGGCGCACCACTTATCGAGCAAATTCCGATTGCAGCACTGGTAGGTGTGATGTTCATGGTGGTGATCGGCACTTTTGCCTGGAGTAGCTTTCGAATACTCCACAAAATCCCATTGGCAGATGCTATTGTATTGATTACGGTTTCTGCAGTAACCGTTTGGCAAGACCTGGCCATTGCCGTCATTGTCGGCGTCATCATGTCTGCACTCGTTTTTGCATGGCAAAATGCCACGATGATCCGAGCACGGAAAGAAATAGCAGCGGATGGAACAAAGATTTATGAGATCTGGGGGCCTTTATTTTTTGGATCTGTCCAAAGCTTCAATACAAAATTTGATGTATCAAATGACCCTCAACACATTGAAATTGACTTTATCGAATCTCGTGTGAGTGATCATTCAGGCATCGAAGCGATTTCTAATCTGGTCAAGAAATATCAGCAAGCTGGAAAGCAGGTGAAGATGACGCACCTGAGTCCTGAATGCAAACAATTGCTTGTCAAAGCTAGTCCATCGCTAGAAGGGATCATTGAAGAGTCAGTGGATGATCCACGCTACTACGTAGTAACGGATCTTGTGGACAAGGAAGTCTAGATTCCAATGCGAATAGAGTTGGTTTTTCCGCTTTCATCCTATCTTTGAGCACATGGAATTTCTCCCTGAAGATCTTCAAAACTACATTGAAGATCACTCCGAACCCGAGTCGGATTTGCTGCAGCAGATCAATCGGGAGACCCACCTCCATGTATTAAAGCCGAGAATGCTTTCCGGGCATTTACAGGGTCGAGTATTGTCCATGTTAAGTCACATGCTTAAACCCTCGCGCATCCTCGAAATTGGCACCTACACTGGATATGCGGCGCTCTGCCTGGCAGAGGGGCTTCAACCAGGTGGCAAATTGATCACCTTAGAAGCCAACGCCGAATTGGGTGGGAGAATTAGGGCCTATTTTGACCAATCTGAACATAAGGAGCAAATCGAGCTAAGAATAGGCAATGCAGTAGACGTAATCCCATCACTTACGGAAACATGGGATCTTGTTTTCATAGATGCTGACAAGGGCAACTATTCTACGTATTTTGATTTGGTCATTGACCAACTGAACACAGGTGGAATCATTATTGCTGATAATGTCCTCTGGAGCGGCAAAATTTCTGACCCCTCAAAAAATGACCCGGCAACAAAATCACTAAGGGAATTCAACGCCAAAGTACATGCTGATTCCAGGGTACAAAACGTTTTATTTCCCATCCGCGACGGATTGATGATTTTAAGAAAGCTTTGAATATGCAAATGAACACGGTTAGGAAGCTTACACATGGATTTGAGAAGACAGCACGTTGTTTGTTCGTAGGCTACCTCTTGCTCTTCGCTGTTTTCGCGACAGCACAGACTGTTCCGAGCAAAATGAAGATCGGAGATGTAGAGCTCAAAATCAACGAAAATGCACGCAGACAGATTCAAAAAGACGTTGATCGATTAACACAAAGTGAAACCTACTACAACATCCTGGTGGATCGCATGAATCTTTACTTTCCTTTTATTGAGCGAGAACATCGAAAAGGAGGTGTTCCCGATGAGATTAAGTTCTTAGCTATCCAGGAAAGCGCCTTGATATCCGATGCGGTGTCCTCTGCAAATGCGGTTGGCTTCTGGCAATTCAAAGATTTTACGGGAAGAGAGGTAGGGCTACGAGTGGATCGGCAAGTTGATGAACGTCTGAATATCGTTTCCTCATCAAGGGGTTCTGCCAAGTATTTCAACTCCAATAATTTTTTCTTTGATAACTGGCCCTATGCAGTCATTGCCTACCAGGCTGGAGCGGGCGGGGCAAAAGCCCATACTGACAAGAAAAACTACGGTGGGAAAAAACTCACCATAACGGTCAATTCGTACTGGTACCTCAAGAAATTCATTGCCCACGTTGTGGCCTTTACACCAGCAGTAGGGAGGCCACATTCCGAGGGGATCTGGCTAGACGAGGTCACCAACGCCGGTGGAAAATCGTTGTATCAGATCGCCAGAGCAGAAAATGTAGACCTTGAAGAGTTGAAGAAGTACAATAAGTGGCTCAAAATCGGTAGCGTTCCTAAAGACAAGACTTATGCAGTGCTGGTGCCAAGAAAAGGCCCTATTCCGAAACGGGCATTAGCATCTAACAAAAAGACCAAACCGGAGAAGATCGCTGAGTCTTCTGAAAAGAAGTATCCGAAAGAAGTGAGCACCACTTCCACGCTGCCTGATGGATCTACGGTTATTCCCGTGAATGATATCCCTGCCATGCTGGCAAAAGAATCGGACGACTTGCTATCTATTTCCGCAAGAGCCGGACTCAGTGTTAAAGCTTTTAAGAAGTACAATGACTTAACCGCGGATCAAGCCATCGTCCCCAATAGCTTCTACTTCATCCGAAAGAAAAAGGGTTGGTCCAAGGTGGAATACCATACCGTCCAAGAAGGAGAAACCTTATGGGGGATTTCCCAAAAATATGGAATCAGACTGCTGAGCCTGGCCAAGAAAAATGGCATTGCATCAGCAAGTGAATTGAAACCGGGTCGAGTACTTTGGCTGAAAAAAAAGCGCCCCAAGAAGGAGCCCGTCAAATATGAAAAAATCGAAAAGCCAACCATCAAACCTGCGTCAGAGAAAAAGGTTGTTGTACGTCAGGAAGTGACTCCGGATGACCCTGTCACTGCCAAAGTTGTGGAAGAAGCCGCACCTACAGATGACATTGCACCCATTGTGGTACCGGTCGTGGACAGCTCAGCCGAACGAAAGAAGGTGATGATTCACACAGTGGCCAAGGGTGAGACACTGACCGCCATAGCCAGACTATACGATATGAAGATGGAGGATCTACTTCGCTGGAATGAGCTTCCTAATCCAAACGCGATACATATTGGTCAAAATATACGCGTTAAAGCACCAATCGAGGAAGCATCCGAAGGAAAGAACATTCAAATTCATGTGGTACAACCAAAAGAAACCTTGTATGGGATTTCCCGGAAGTACAGCATGACCGTAGACGAAGTCATGGAGCTGAATAACATGAAAAACTTTGATTTAGACGTGGGACAAGAATTGAAGGTGTTTGAATCCGATAGTCAGTAATTCTTTACCAACTCAATTCGAAACTCATCTGCAATGGCTTTGAGCTTTGCCATGTCTCGGTCTTCACTCCGATTGGAAGACAGCAATACCTTTTCGTCTCCATCCTGCAAGAACCCTTTGTAAAAATAGGTTTTGACGTTTGCTGATTGTGCCCGAGAATTTACATTTTGTGAAACTTTTACTCTGTTGATAAAGATCTGATTGGGTGACTTAATTATATGTGTATTTCCAGATGAAGTAATCGTTTTTTCTTCCGTATCAACTGCTATTCTCTTTCCCCTTAGCTGTAACAAGACCAGGATAGTTCCAAAAATGGTAACGATCAGATAACCCGGCTGCTGTTTCGCCACCAGCATGATGAGGGACAAGATGATAAAGACCCATCCGATGGAGCTTACGGTCTGTAGGTTGTTCTCAAAGTTACGCAGTTGATATTTCATGCTTTTAATAATCAAAATCCAACCCCAAGCGATCTTTCAAATCCTTGAGTGCCGGATTCTCTTTGACCATGTGTTCAAAGATGTCTTTTCCGGTATAGAGTTTCTTGGTTTCTTCTTCCTGCAGTACCTGACGCTCCAGGGTAATGTGATCATTTTCAAGCGCTGATCTTAAGAACTGAATCAGGTCTACCTCCAACTTCTCCAAGAAGCTCACCTCCAGTTGGCTGGCCAAATGGATGATGACCTTATGTTCCGTGCCCTTGGTCAAAGTTCTGTTTAAAATCAGCTTATCCGTATCGCCAATATTACTCCGTCCAGCAGCAAAGTCCTTCCATGCCTGCTGTAGTTCCTCTTCACCAAACTCCCTGGATTTTTTGTCTACTACCGAAACTTGTTCCGCTTCTTCCTCCTTCCGCTCCTTCTTTCTATTAAAGATACTTGGTGTGTCTTTGGGTTTTGTGCCCGTTTCAGTGGGTGTGGCTTTCCTATTTCCTTGCGACTCGGACTCGACTTGCGCTGTAGGTGATGGGGGTTCTAATACCTCCGCTGGTTCAGTTTCTAAACCTACTAGTTCCGGTTCTTCCGGAATAGACGGTTTTTTGGGCTTTTCAGCCGGTTGAGGGTTTTCTAAGTCGCTAGTTGAGCTTTTTTTTTTGCCCCATGGTCGATGGAGCTCAATGTCAATGCATCCGGAAGATGTGCCAGCTTCATGAGGCACAATTCAACATGGAGCCGTTGATTCTTACTCATTTTATAATTGAGTTCGAACTGGTTGGCAATGTTCAGTGCTGACAACAAGAAAGAAGGGCTACACTGGGCTGCCTGGCTTCTATATCGCTCTTTCAAATTGTCCACGGCTTCAAGCAATCCGATCGTGGTATCGTCTTTGGCCACTAACAGGTTTCGCAGGTGCTGCTGAAATCCATTTAGGAAGTTGTTGCCATCAAAGCCATTCGAAAGTATTTCATCAAACAATAGGAGCGCATTTGACATGTTGGAGGCCAGTAGGTCATCCACTAACCTAAAGTAATAGTCATAATCCAGGATATGAAGGTTCTTGATGGCGTCCTGGTAGGTGATCTTACCGTCCGAAGAAAAGGTGGTGATCAAATCAAAAATGGACAGGGCATCCCGAAGGGCTCCATCCGCTTTCTGTGCGATCAAATGCAGTGCTTCCGGTTCTGCCTCCACTCCTTCGCTCTTGGCTATTTTTTCCAACTGTCTCACAATGTCATTGACTTCAATTCTGTTGAAATCGTAGATCTGACATCTGGAGAGAATGGTTGGTATGACCTTGTGCTTTTCAGTCGTTGCCAGGATGAAGATGGCGTATCCGGGTGGCTCCTCAAGTGTCTTTAGAAACGCATTAAATGCTTGTGTGCTGAGCATGTGCACCTCATCGATGATGTACACTTTATACTCTCCTTGCTGGGGCGGGTAACGTACCTGATCGATCAGGTTCCGGATATCATCTACCGAATTATTGGAGGCTGCATCCAGTTCGAATACGTTAAAATTGGAGGTTCCTTCAGCAGACTGATTTTCGAACCCATTAATGGTCTTGGCGAGGATACGCGCACAGGTAGTCTTACCTACACCTCGTGGTCCGCAAAAAAGCAACGCTTGCCCCAGGTGATTGGATTGGATGGCATTTTCCAGGGTAGTTGTGATATGCTCCTGGCCCACTACCTCCTCAAACCCCAGGGGTCTGTACTTTCGAGCCGATACCACAAAATTTTCCATTGCGAAGCAAGTTAATTAGAGTGAGAATTCTTACTTGAATTTTAGCAAGAAAAATCGCTGGGTCTTTACGCCTTTGTGACCAAACAGAAGCATTTCGCGCTCGTTTAGCTGAATGCAAAGTGCCGGCCTCACCTTCGTTTCCACATCGCCTCGGTCAAAAAGCGCATCTCGCACTATGTTTCCCTCCTGATCAATTCTGGCAATCGTGACCATCGTGGTACTGTTTTTTTGCATAGGAACCACTTTCCCTACCCCTGTGTAATTCAGATTCTGTGCATTGTCATTGAATAAGAAATAAGAATTTCCGCCATTCTGTGCGAAAGAGTAGGAAGAATAGACAGCATCGTCATTTACTGTATGTTGGTTTTTCGCTACTCGTACGGTTCTGGAAAACGTGCCTTCCGGATCAATTTCCAATAACATGATGTCATCGTAGTCGAAATGCGTAGTGGTCACAGTACCGTATTGACTATAGGTAGTCACCGTGTAAATGTGCCGCTGCTCGGCAATGATCTTTGTATAGCCACGCTCATCGATGATAAAGTCGTCAATGTTGAAATAGGGAAGTTCTACGTTTTTCCCTTTTTCCATTTTCTTCTTTAAGCGATTCGCCCTCGCTTCGGTCATATTTTGGGTCAAAAAGCCGTCTTCAAATTCTTTGAACGAATTGGAAATGGTGCTACCACTTGTCGGATCTACTTTCATAAAGTAGGCACCCTTGGTGAAGGTACTGTTTTTGTCAGAGTAGAACCCGGCACTAATCAACTCCTGGTTCGGGGCAATGTCAATCTGCATATCACTCAAAAACTTCCCTTCTGACGCAATATTCAATGAATCCAAATCTGCCTCTTGCTGAATTTTGAATACTAAATAGTCGTAGTTATTCTCTCCAAATCGCTTCTCCTTGCGTTTATCATAGTAGCGCTTTGCCAGGACAAATACATTTCCAGACTGATCTAATTTGTAGGTCTTTAAATCCAGGAGCTTATCCCTGTACGGAAGTTCGATCGTATTTTCCCACACAAGGTCGAGGTCGCGATCAAATACATGCAGGCCCATTTTTTGTTTGTTCTTGTTGCCTTGAGGGATTTTGTAGCATATCCCAACAAAGGTTGAATCACTTGAAAAGGTGACGTTGACATCCACGTTCCCCACATTGTACATCCCACCCTCAATTTCGCTGATCAGCTGTGGTTTTTCAAAAGACCATCCTTCCTTGTTGATTTCCTGAAGGAAAATTTTCTTGGTGCTGCCAAAGGTGGTAGTAGCTACCTGATAAATTTTTCCATCCAGCCAAAAAACCAGTTCGGTCCATCCAAGCAGTCGCTCCATGGGTTGAGCCAATTTAAGCTCTCGTTTAAGTTGTAAGTCGAACCCAAATTCCAGTAAGTACTTCTCTCCGGTTCCGGTTTTCCCTCTGGCATAGATCATGTAGAATCGATCTTCATCAAAGCCAATGAAATCCCGGGGTACTGATCTTTTGGATACTTTAAAGAAGGGGCCATTGGCCAATTCGTAGTTGTCAAACTTAGGCTGTGAAGACAGCCAGAAAGTGGATAAAACCAAAAGAATGGGTAAGGTGAATTTTTTTAGTCCGGTCATGATTTGTTCAAAGGAACTATAATGCATCCAATCGTGTCTTATTCTGCGGATAAAGAATTCGTACTTTTGTAATGTTCTTTGAAAAATGGGGTCGACTGGAATCGACAGGAAGTGCACGCTATATGCCGGCATGTCGGGTGTTGAATGAGCACACGTAATCAATTCATTCGCAATTATAATTGG
>CAZQJU010000045.1:1982-28845 GCA_964593185.1 uncultured Roseivirgaceae bacterium | reverse complement strand
AAACTTCAACCCGGCCATGGCAATGGCTGGAAAAATTACGATAGCAGAGGTGGAACAGCTCGTAGCGCCTGGTGAGCTCGATCCGAATCAGATACATACACCGGGGATATTTGTGCAACGAATCTTCCAGGGAAAGCGGTATGAAAAGAGGATAGAACAAAGAACTACGCGAACGGAATAACGATGCTTGATAAGAACGGTATTGCCAAACGAATAGCCCAAGAACTGCAGAATGGCTGGTATGTCAATTTGGGCATTGGTATCCCCACACTGGTAGCTAACTATGTTCCTGAAGGAATAGAGGTAGAGTTTCAATCAGAAAATGGAATTCTGGGCATGGGGCCTTTCCCTAGTGAAGAAGAGGTCGACGCAGATATGATCAATGCCGGAAAGCAAACAGTTACTTTATTGCCAGGGGCCTCTATCTTTGATTCATCAGAATCATTTGCTATGATTCGAGGACAACATGTGCAATTGACAGTGTTAGGCGCAATGGAGGTTTCGGAAAGGGGAGATATTGCCAATTGGAAGATTCCTGGAAAGATGGTGAAAGGGATGGGAGGAGCCATGGATTTAGTTGCTTCAGCAGACAATATCATTGTGGCAATGATGCATACAAGTAAATCAGGCGATTCTAAATTGTTGTCGCAATGCACCCTTCCGCTAACTGGGGTGAATTGTGTTAAGAAAATAGTTACTAATCTGGCCATGCTTGAAGTGACAGAAGAAGGCTTCAGGCTTTTAGAAAGAGCACCAGGTGTTTCCGTTCAACAAATACGAAATGCTACAGCTGGTAAACTGATTGTTGAAAGGGAAATACCAGAGATGATGATGTAGTTTTCTATCTAGAGGATGGGAATTCCGATTGTTACTGACTGATTATCTGCTTATAACTGCGACTAAGGAGCAACGTACTCGCCTTCGCCACTGATTTTATTCCTTCGGATTAATGCTTTTCGGTTGCCAGGAGGTTGAAACTAAATAAGATGGGTCAAGTTGTAGGTTGAGTTTTTGCCATACATAAACAGTATGTGAAGAGTATAGGGATATCACTTAGAAAATCTTCTACTTCATATTTATTATTTGGGATCCATTGGTAGCCGTTCTACCCAGTTATCATTCAGTTTTTGTTTCAGTAACCTAGAGAAAAGTGTAGCTATGAATGAACGCGATACTCTTAACCTCTTTTATTCGGCTTTATCGCCTTTACTGGTTTTTGGGGTTTCTTCTGGAGGAGAATCTAAAATGTTTCCATCTTCATCGACGTAGGCAATCATGTCATTAAGCTTTCCACTTGTATCTTGATCCTTCTTGTCGATCTTGCGCTGGAGTTTCTCATCACGCTTTTTCTTTTTCTTCATTGCCTTCTGGTTCTTGATAAAGCTATTTTGGGATCTTGACATAAAATGAATTAATTAAACATGGTTACACTAAGACTTAGCGACTGTGAATCGAGAGATGTATCGCTACATCTTTAATCAAACCTGAGGTTACGAGAAAGACTTCGGAGAAGAGTTACTTAACAAGTGCTTCTGGTCTGGTTAGGTAAAGATAGTGCGAATTGCTGATTCTATAATGTTCGACCCAACAAGTGTTGCCCCGCGCTCAAGATTGCTGCCTGCTGACGGATAGTACTACCCCTTCATGGCAAATTGCACCAGCTGTTCCATGGTGACAAACTCCAGAGCTTTTTCATGCGTGGCTTCGAGTACGACCCTTGGCGCCACGCCGGCATCAAATGCTTCTTTCCATCGGTTGACGCAAAGGCACCACTTGTCCCCGGGCTTTAGACCGGGAAATTGATAGTGCGGTAAGGGGGTACTTAGGTCGTTTCCACGGCCTTTTGTGAAGTCAAGAAATTCAGCGGTCATCACTGCACAGACCGTGTGGGTACCTGTATCCATTGGTCCGGTGTTGCAGCAACCATCTCTAAAAAAACCGGTAAGGGGGGAGGTGCTACAGGTGATCAGCTCTTCACCAAATACGTTCAATTGTCCGGTAGTCTCTTGCATAAGGATATAAAGTGCATGTTTGCGTTAAAGGTTTGAATTTAAGAGACTTTAAGTGATCGCTATTCTTCATAAAGTAAAACAAATTGTGAACGAGATTACTTTAGTACCTGTTGTTCAGCTTGTATTCAATTCAAAATGAAAAGCACAAAGAAGTCATCAAAAGAAAGTAACGCATTTATCTACGTGTTCATGGCGTTGCTTCTGGGCACCCTGGTTGCGTGCTACATCTATTTGTAAATCATTACTTCCCGGAGTGGTTGAAAGTATTCCGGATTGTCAATAAGGCGATATTCACAAATCTGTTGTCTACTGAACCAAGTATATTGCATTTAGAACTTCAAAACCCTAAGCATGAGACTAATCATAATGCCCAAAAGTTCGGATATGGCGAAGTGGGTAGCGCAATACGTTGTGGAAAGGATCAACCGACACAATGCTGGCAATAATCACCCATTTGTACTAGGATTGCCTACTGGAAGTACACCGCTCGCCACGTATCAAGAACTGGTAAGACATCATCAAGAAGGGAATGTATCGTTCCAAAACGTAGTGACGTTCAACATGGACGAGTATGTTGGTATTCCGGAAGATCATCCACAGAGCTATCATTTTTTCATGTGGAAGCATCTTTTCAGTAAGATTGATATCAAGAAAGAGCATGTAAATATTCTTGATGGCAACGCGCCAGATTTGGTACAGGAATGCCGCAACTACGAAGACAAAATTGAGTCGTACGGTGGAATTGATTTGTTCCTCGGAGGTGTGGGTTCAGATGGGCACATTGCGTTCAATGAGCCTGGGTCTTCATTGTCTTCTCGAACGCGACTCAAGACGCTGAACGAAAAGACGGTTGTGGACAATGCCCGATTTTTCGATGCGGATCCCTTCAAAGTCCCGACGGTCGCACTCACAGTAGGAGTAGGGACCATTTTGGACGCGGAAGAGGTGCTGTTACTGGTCAGTGGTCATGCAAAGGCACTTGCATTAAGATATATTGTGGAGGAACCTGTGAATCACATGTGGACTGGGAGTGCGCTCCAACTTCATAAGAAGGCGATTATTGTGTGCGACGACGCTGCCACGCATGAGCTCAGAGTGGGTACGGTCAACTATTTCAAAGGAATAGAGAAGCTCAATATGGCAAGGGACATACAACCCATCTAGTCTGAGCGCTAGTACCCAATGGCAGGATGCATGATTTGAGGCTTAGTACTTAATGGATCGCAGTTTTTCCGGTTCCACGATCTTGATCTCGCTGCCGCTTACCTCAATTAATCCATCCTTTTTGAACTCTGAGAGCACCCGAATGACAGATTCGGTCGCCGTTCCCACCATGCTAGCTAAATCAGCACGAGCCACGTCGATTCGAATGATCTCGTTTTCGTTGACCTTATACGTTTCGTAAAGTTTGATTAAGGAGTCGGCAGTACGCTTTCGCACCGTATTGTAGGCGATCTCCATTAATTCATGCTCTTTTTCGCTCAGATCTTTGGCAATTAGTTTTATGAATTTGGATGCCACTTCTCTGTTGCTAAAGATCAGCTTTTGAAAATCAGCACGGGGAATCAACAGGAGCTCAGTTTCTTCGAGCGACTCGGCAAACTCGGTCCTTGGCAAATCTTGTATCATGGCAATTTCACCTAAGAAATCCCCCTCCTTGAGCAGGTTGTTGATGAATTCTTTTCCGTCTTCATTGATGTGATAGGTTTTCACCTTGCCGGTCAAGATTTTGTAGACGTACGAACCAAAGTCACCTTCTCGATAGATTACGTCCTTCTTTTTGAAAATACGTGTCTTACGGTCCTTCTCCAGATCTTCAATGGAATGGTGTTTTGTTGCCGCGTCGGTTAATTCAGCTAATCCGGAAGCCTTGGCTAGTCCTTTGTACTTCGTAAGACGTCGTTCAATTGCACCAAGTAAATCCATCTCCTCAAAAGGCTTGGTGATGTAGTCGTCGGCACCCATGCTCATTCCTTTTCTGAAATCTTGTTTTTCCGCCTTTGCGGTGAGAAAGATGAACGGGAGGGAAGCGGTGGCCGGGTTTTTAGATAACAGATACAAGACCTCATAGCCATCCATGCCTGGCATCATGATGTCGCAAAGAATCAAATCGGGAGGTGTGTCAAGTGCCTTTTTCACACCATCCTTTCCATCGATTGCTGAAGACACATCGTAATTGGAAAGCTCCAGTAGCTCGACAATGTTTTCCCGTACGTCTTCTTGGTCTTCAATTACCAAAATTTTATCACTCATGGTTCGCTTTTTTGTACCTGTTAAGCAGTTATTTCCTGATTCGAATCGAAAGACGCTTCAATTTACATAGAGAAACCTGAAACGGCCTGCATAATGGACGTCAATCCACTTCGTCAAAAGTCAACTTTTTGATTGACAAGCGTCATATTTTTTTTGAACAAAATCCGGGAGCTTGGGAGAAATTAAATGTCACAATCATGAAGACAGATTTGATTACAAAAAAACAAGAGCTGCTTGCCACAGATTCAAATGAAGAAATGGTAAAACATGCCAGCACTAATCTTCCGCCTGCCGCAACAAAGCAGGCTGCACTCGTGGAGGAGCTAATGGAAATTAAGAAAGAACGGGAAGCCACTAGTGCTGAACATCGGGTGTTGTTTCTGAATGTAGGAATGGCCTTAAGCATTCTGCTGGTGACACTTGCAATCAATTGGCAGTTTTCCGGAGATCAGGACCTCGTGGATTTGGGTCAGGTGGTAGACCAGGCTGAAGAAATCATTGAAATACCCATCAGTGAGCAACCGCCACCACCTCCACCTTCCAAGGCTCCTGAAGTGTACGTAATCAAGGAGGTTGCAAACGAGGAAATCATAGAGGAAATAGAAGTAAAATTGGATGTCGAAATTGCAGCCAATGAAGCTTCTGAACAGTTTGAGTACGTGCCAGTGGAAGTAGAGGAAGAGGTAGTTGAGGAAGTCTTTACCATCGTGGAGACAGCACCGGAACCCGTTGGGGGTTATGAGGCTTTTCATAAGTTTATAGCCGAATCGTTGACCTACCCTCGTTCAGCAGCTCGAATGAATATAAGTGGAAAGGTTTTCGTGCAATTTGTGGTCGAAAAAGATGGAAGTTTAACGGATATCGTAGTTGTAAAAGGGATTGGAGCTGGTTGCGATGAAGAAGCATTACGAGTTGTTTCACTTGCACCGAAGTGGAATCCGGGCAAACAACGTGGTACCCCCGTACGGGTCGCCAAAGTGATTCCCATTCGATTTGTTTTGCATACCCAATAACCACCTCATGATTGATGATCAACCAGGTAAAGCCTCAAGAAACTTGAGGCTTTTTTAGTGACTTTACCAGACTTCTGTAATTGGTCGATCGGTCATAGCTTGATCTACGTGTCAAGCTGAAAACCAATGCATCGATAACCGGATCAGGATAATTAACGTGATCCCGATAATTCCAATAAGCATCCCTGCTTTCGAGAAATCCTTGGAATGAAGAATGCCTTTTGCGTAAGCAATGGCATTGGGAGGTGTGCTAATGGGGAGTGACATGGCAAGTGAGGCAGCAAACGCAATCCCGATCCCAATTTCCAAGGCCAATCCACTGTCGTCCGTGCTCACAGCGTAGCTTACACCCAGAGGGATCAGTAAGTTTGCTGCGGCTGTATTGGACATGAACGTACTAAGCAGTACCGTAACGGTTACCAAAAGAGGGAATATCAGCGTGTCATTATGCGGAATAAGCCCCACAAGGTAGTTGTCGAGATTCGTGATTTTAAGGCCTGACCCTAACGCAAGGCCACCGGCAATTAGAATCAAAATATGCCACTCAAGTGAGTTGATGTCGCTACGTCGGATAATTCCAGTGGAGGTGAACGCGACAATGGGGAAAAAGGCAACGACCGATGTGGGTAACCCATGCCAGCCTTCTGATAGCCAAAGGCCAATTGTGGCTACAAATACAAACATTACATAGTAACCTTGAGGATTGATTTTATGTGCTTCACTCTTTAACACGATGTCTTTCTTGGGTTGATAGACTTTCCACAGGATCATCCAAGTGATTAGAAGCAAAACCACCACTAGCGGAAGTGCTACGAGTGTCCATTGTAAAAAACTAATTTCAATCCCGATATCCTTTAAAAAGGCAACAGTTACCGCATTTGGCGGGGAAGCGATGGGAGTACCCATTCCACCGATATTTGCGGCAAATGGAATGCACAAAACAAGTGCTTTTTTGAACGGGTCTCCTGATTCAACCTGCGTCAAAAGCGGAACAGTTAGGGTGATCATCATCGCCGTAGTGGCGGTATTACTCATCCACATGGAAAAAATGGCGGTAATGGCCATCAGTCCGAGCATCACCGTTCGAGGTTTTGAACCAAATATTTTAAGGACATTACTCGCGAGTGCACGATCAATCCCCACTTTGACAGCAGCTTGAGCCAAGATAAATCCACCTAAAAACAAAATAATGATGGGATCCGAAAGCGGGCTTAGAAACTCTGAGTAATGAATGTCTTGGCCCGACATACCTGTGCCAACCCAACTCCAATCTCCGGGATTGGCAAGTAGAATGATTTCCAACGCGATTACGACCAGTGCTGTAGCGAATAAAGGGAGTGCCTCGGTCACCCACAATAAACCGGCTAAAACAAAGATGGCGGCCATGAAGGCTGTCTGTGTAGGGAGGGTTGAGGACTCGATAAGGTGGTAGCCAACCAAAACCGAAACGCTGAATGATCCTAAGGTGAAAAGGAGGAATCTTGGCTTTACCGTATGCTGGAAATCGCGAAGCGCTTTTAGGTACTCCAGTCGATAATGCTCGGCACGTACCTTGAGGAAATTAAAGTATTTCAATGCTCTTTTTTTTGAGGCCAAAACAACGCGAGAATGAGGTGGTCATCACTGAGTATTCTCAGTTCTCGTCATGATTCTGAACAGGTGATAAAAATCAAGTTGTAGACTGATGATTCAGCTGGTTTAGCTCTGTTTTGATCTATTCCTTTGAATCAATCGAGAATTTAATATTTAATACTATGTCTGCTATAAAAAAAATCATGGTTCCTACCGACTTTGGTGAGGCGGCGGAACATGCGATGAATTATGTCGCGGGATTGACACGGGGCTTCCCCGATAAACAAGTAACATTTTTGCACATTTCAGATCAGGTTAACGATAGAACAAGAGAAGAAATGGAAAGAGTGCATGCACAATTCGAGTTACTTTCAGAGGCCTCCTGCAAGACCGAAGCGAGGGTGGGGGATCTTACCGAGGAAATTTTGGCGTATCATGGTGAGCATCCCCAAGATCTCGTCATTATGGGCACAGAAGGTCGAGAGGGAGACCTGCTTTCTCATAGCGCGGAGGTGGCACTTAGGGCAGACTTCCCGGTACTGAGTATTCCAAGAACAATCGAACCTTCCGGTAAAATAGAGAATATTGTGCTGGCACTGGACAAGAACGCAATCAATGATTCAAGCTCATTAGGGATACTTCATAAGCTAGCTCGAGAGCATGATGCGAAAGTACATGTATTGACCATTGAGACAGAAGATGAAGGTCATTACATCGGATCGGAAGCAAGCGAATCGGTTCTGGAGTACTACCTGGAGACGTTGGATTGGAAGTATGTCTTTCCAAAGAATAAGAGTATCGAACAGGGGATCATTGCATATGTCGAGGAAAACAACATTGATGTGCTTGCCGTTTTGCCAAAAAATCATGCATCAAGAACCCCTCGCTCAGAAGGGCAACTGACTAAGTTATTGACGCTGCATTCCAAAATACCTGTGTTAGCTATTGATTGACAATTATTGTGACTAGCGTGACAAGCCTGAGCATTATTGCTCGGGCTTTTTTCATTTCAGGTTCTTGTTTTTAACGCATAAAAAAGCGCCCATTGTGGGCGCTCTTTTTTTAGGTGGTGAAGTGTGATCAGACTATAGCGTATCCTCCATAATTTGATGAGCGTCAATCAGAGGTGCTCCGTGCATGATCTCTTCGTCGGCTTCATTGATGAACTTGTCGAAGTTGATATGAAACGAGTGGGCAAGCTGAATGGCCTTGCTGATATACGCACCTTTTTGGAGCCACGTGTTGATCGGATCCAGCATTTCACTTGGAACTCCAGGGCAGTACTTCGGCATATGCAACCCAAAG
Organism: uncultured Roseivirgaceae bacterium; assembly: GCA_964593185.1. Taxonomy (GTDB): domain Bacteria; phylum Bacteroidota; class Bacteroidia; order Cytophagales; family Cyclobacteriaceae; genus Ekhidna. Next base: position 20,690 of record CAZQJU010000045.1, on the reverse strand, counting down.
ATTGGGTGCTCTGCAAAGTCCACATCCTCGAGTTTATTCTCCAGAATGGAGGTAATCATGGCTCTTGTGTACTTGAGCTTAATTCGAGACCCTACACCATAGGGTCCACCTGACCAGCCTGTATTGATCAACCAGATATTGACTCCAGACTCTTTCATTTTTCTGCTCAGCATCTTGGCATACACGGTCGGATGCATTGGCATAAAGGGTTCTCCAAAGCAAGCAGAGAAAGAAGGAACAGGCTCTGTAATGCCAGCTTCCGTACCAGCCACTTTAGCAGTATACCCGGAGATGAAATGATAAGCGGCTTGCCCGGGAGTCAGTCTTGAAACAGGAGGCAATACCCCAAAGGCATCACATGTTAGGAAGAAGATGTTCTTAGGATTCTCCGCATAAGAAGGTACCTGAAGGTTCTCGATGTGTTCGATTGGGTAACTAACTCTTGTGTTCTGTGTGATGGAGCTATCTTCATAGTCTACCTCGTTTGTGCCTTCCTTGAAGACGACATTTTCCAGCAAAGCCCCAGGTTTAATGGCATTGAAAATATCTGGTTCTTTTTCCTCAGTTAGATCAATCACTTTGGCATAACATCCGCCTTCAAAATTGAAGATGATGTTGTCCTCGGTCCATCCATGCTCATCGTCTCCAATCAGTTTTCGATTTGGATCTGCGGATAAAGTCGTCTTACCGGTTCCGGAAAGTCCAAAGAATATAGCGGTCTCCCCGTCCTCACCAACATTGGCAGAGCAGTGCATTGGCAATACATTGTGTTCCACCGGTAAGATCATATTTAAGGCAGAGAAGATGCCCTTCTTCATTTCACCGGTGTATGCGGACCCACCTACCAGAGCAACTTTTTTAGTAAAGTTGATGATCGAGAAGTTACCTTGACGGATACCGAACGCAGCTGGATCCGGAGCCTCATACCCTGGTGCACAGAGAATAAGCCAATCCTCTTGAAAATCCCCTTCCAGCAAGTGATTAGGTCGCAAAAACATGCTGTTGATAAAGAGATTGGACCACGGGTATTCGGTTATGGTCCGAATGTTTTTTCGATAATCCGGGTGTGCACAAACATACCCATCTCTTGCGTAGAGTTCTTTGCCGGACATGTAGTCCACGATTTCGCTTTGTAGCTTGTCAAAATTTTCGGGAGAAATCGGTTTGTTAATTCGTCCCCACCATACTTTCTCTTGTGTATAATCATCTTTTACGATAAATCGATCTTTAGGAGATCTTCCGGTAAATTTTCCGGTATTGATTGCCAACGTACCATTGGCAGTTTCACGCCCCATTCCTTTCTCAACCGTAATGGTCTGAAGTTCCTCAGAGGAGAGGTTCCAGTGAACAGTAGCATCCTTGATGCCGTAGGCCTCAAAGCCTAGTTCTTCTTTGAGCTCGATCATAGTTTTTGAAATTTATTTAGTACTGAAATTCTTGTTTGGTTCCCTTTATTAGGTTGTCCAAATCTCCGTGCAAAGCAGGTGCATTGGAATGATGCAAATCAGCGTAGCAGGTAAGTTATATCAGGTGTAGGATCTGAGCTTTCGTGAAATTTTGTGTTGTTACGGAACCACAGACCCTGCATCGAAACCTGGATGATTTTTCAAAAACGCATAGTTATTATTTTGATTGGCTTTGTTACCGTATTCGATAATTATGCACAGCCTAAATCTGAACGAACCTTTTGGGTACAAACTTCTGAACAACTCCAGGTGGCCCCCAGGACATCTGTCCTGCTACTGTATCAAAGACGGGAATTCTTAGATAGGGAACACACCCACCAGCATCTTTACTGGGTAAGTGCAGGTTACAAAATGAGAAATGCTTCGCTCGGAGGGGGAATTATGTACTTCACCTATCACAGGCAACTAAAATCCAAGTACGGTGCAGTCCCTGAGATTCGCCCTTTTCAGTACGTGAGCCTTATGCGTACCGTGAATGCATGGACATTTGGGGCTCGCGCAATGCTAGAAGAACGCTACTTAAGTGAGGTCCATGAAAATGAGATCAAAAGTATGAATCACCTTGAGTTTAGAGGAAGGCTACGGGTCAATGTAAACCACCAGCTTCATAGAAAAATGAATCTGCTCACAACAAACGAGCTATTTATGCGTCCGGATGATCGGCTGGTGCAAAACAGATTCACAGCCGAATTCGGGATATTCCTTCATCCCATCAAGGTTTCAGTCGGCTATATGTATTGGTATTTGGAAGGGTTGCCGATACGACATTGCGGATTGCTACGGGTGCATCACCGAATAAACGTGAAACGTGGATAAATCACTTTTGGCTCATGGGAACGACCACACTAAACGTACTTCCTTTTCCTTCCTTACTTTCAAAAGTGATGGTGCCATTCAGTAACTCCACATACTTTCTTACAATGTGCAATCCCAATCCCGTGCCCTGAATGTTTGTGGCGTTCTCCGCTCTGTGAAAGCGTTCAAAGAGCCTTTCCTGATCTTTTACGGGAATGCCTATTCCATCATCTTTTATGGTAATTTGACAGTCAGAACCATTGGAGGTTTTCAATTCAATTTTGCCATCATCTGGTGAGTACTTAATGGCATTTGAAACCAGGTTAAGCAACACGTTCTTCAAGATATGTGGATCTGAGTGCAACGTAATCGTATCCCCGGTTACCGTAATGGTCTGCTCCTTCTTAAGTAGTCCTTGTACTTCGTCCCGAACTTCTTCAATCAGCGCAGGTAGGTCAAAACTTCGCATCTCGACTTTCTGTGAGCCACTTTCTAGTTTTTCAAGAGACAAGAAATCATTTAGGATGACGGTGAGATTTTGAACGCTGCTTTTGATCCGTCCAATATGTTTCTCACGGGCATCTTGATTGTCTGTGTATCGGGCGATGAGATTCGCGGAAGAAAGGATCGTTGTTAAAGGTGTCCTGAATTCATGACTTGCCATGGACACGAAGCGTGATTTCATCTCACCCAGTTCGCGTTCTTTGGTTAAAGTCCTTAGAATCTCCTGCTCAGCTTGGCGTAGATCCTCCAGGCTGTCTTTAAGTGCCTTTTCAGCAAGTTTTCGTTCCTGTATTTGACTTTGCAATCCCAGATTCATGTGCTCCAATTCGCTCGTTCGCTCTTTGACCTTTCGTTCCAGTCTTTCTGTATATTCTTTGAGTTGCAGGCGTTGCTTTTCCAGTTCACGCTCGTTTTCCTTCCGAATGGTGATGTCAGTGATAAATGCAACTACCAAGGTCTCATCATCATGCTTAAGGTAGCTAAGGCTAATTTCAAGCGGAAAGGTGCTGCCGTCTTTTCGTAGACCTTCTAAGTCTCTACCCGCACCCATTTGACGCGGAGTTGGTTTTTTAACATACTCCTCTCGGGTTTTAATATGATTAACCCGACGTGACTTTGGGATGAGAATTTCTACTGCCTGGTCTTGAAGTTCCTTTTCTGTGTAGCCAAACATTTGTTCGGCACGTGGATTGAGGGTCGCGATTTTTCCTTGTTCATCAAAGAACATAATACCCTCACCTGAGCTATGAAATAGCTTGTTTAGTAGCTCTAAACCTTTTTCTGACATGAGATAAGTACTGCTTATTTTCATTGCTAAGCTCAGGGTTAGGAAAGGAGTTTGAAATGATAAACCTACTACACGATGATGATTGAAATGGTATCTGAGGGTGATAAAGTTCAAAGTCAAACCTGACAGAAATCAGTATTGTCCCAATTCAGCCCGTATAGTTTTGACTGCAAATTACGAAGGATGTCTGTGATCGATCAAATTTTAATTCCTACTGATTTTTCTCCAGCCGCTTGGCAAGCGGTAAAATTGGGGTTGGATCTGGCTTCAGCAAACGATGCCAAGCTTAATATTCTACACGTCATCCCGACGGTTTCTCGTTTTTCTGATGATAAAACGTTGCAGCAGTTGCCGGAAAAACTTGAGGAGGTCAAATCCCGAATGAATGAACTGTCCAAGGGCTTAGTCGAAGAAAACAGCGTAGTTATTCAAAACTTTGTTTTACCCGGAAACGTGGCACAAACCATGCTGGAATTTATCAAGCAGCATGCATACGATTTGGTCATCTTAGGGGTAAACAGTCATGGGGCGGGTAATGACCTTGGAAGTCATGCCACATTAGTAATAGAAAAATGTAACGTTCCGGTGATGATCGTTCCGAACAATGTAAAGTCCAATGGAGCCATCGCTAGCTGAGGAGCTGACTTGCCATCATTGTGGAGATCCTTGTGACGAATCCATTCAAGCGGAGGATCATTATTTCTGTTGCTATGGATGTAAAGCAGTGGATGAACTTCTACATCATTCCGACCTACAGCATCACTACCTTGAGACGAGCGAAAACACCAAGTCGATCTCCCAGATCAAAGCCGAGCGAAAGTACAGTTTTCTGGATAATGAAGACGTAATCAAACAGCTGCTTTCATTTCAAGATGAAGAAATTTCGGTGATTCGGTTTTCGCTACCTGCCATTCACTGTAGTTCATGTATCTACTTACTGGAACATTTACCCTTGATCGAGCCGGGTATCATGCGTGCGGAGGTGCATTTTACGAAAAAGGAGATCACGATCACTTTTAATGAGCGTCTTTCATTAAAGAAGCTCGCTATCTTGCTTTCGCAGGTGGGGTATCCCCCAGCGATCTCCCTGGAAAACCTTGACAAGACGAAGAAACACGTTGAGAAGTCGAAGATTGGAGTGAAGATCGCGGTGGCGGGATTTTGCTTCGGAAATAGCATGCTAATGAGTATGCCTGAATATTTGGACGCAAAGCTGTTGCTGACCCAAGATTTTAAGGCTTTATTTAGCTGGATTAATTTGGCGTTTGCTTTTCCGGCACTCTTTTACTCCGCTGGGGATTATTTCAAGCAGGCTTGGAAAGGCATCCAGTTCGGCAATTTAACTATTGATGTGCCTATCGTCTTGGGTATCTTGACCTTGTTTAGCCGCAGTGCTTACGAAATTGTGACGCAGACAGGAATAGGATACGTTGATTCACTTACTGGATTGGTTTTCTTTTTGTTGATCGGGAAATGGTACCAGGGAAAAACATATCAGGCTCTTTCTTTTGAGCGAGACTATACCTCGTACTTTCCAATCTCCATAACGTGCCTTATCGACGGTGAGGAATATCAACGAACACTTAAAGAGCTTAAAAAAGGGGACATTGTGGTCGTTCACAACGACGAACTCATTCCAGCTGATGGAGAAATTGTGTCCGGAGCAGGAAACATTGACTACAGTTTTGTCACAGGTGAATCTAAGCCAGTGGTGAAGCAAAAAGGTGCCACTGTCTTTGCCGGAGGCAGGCAGAAGGGTGGCGAGTTAGTAGTTCAGCTAAAGAAATCAGTCAATAACAGTGAGCTAACTCAGCTGTGGAATCAGGAAGTGTTTAGCAAGAAGAAGGAGAATCTGCAGAGCTGGGTAGACAAGATGAGCAAGTACTTCACGTTGGCCATTCTCTTGATTGCAGCAGTCGCTGGAGTTTACTGGTGGTTTGCGGATCAGGAAGTGGTATGGAACTCCATCTCTGCCGTGCTGATTGTCGCGTGTCCTTGTGCCTTGGCTTTGGTTTTACCCTTCGCCTATGGTCATGGGATGCGAGTTTTAGGGAAGAGTGGTCTGTTTTTGAAGAATGCCGAAGTGATTGAAGCGATGTCTGAAATAGATCAAATTGTTTTTGATAAGACCGGCACATTGACCGAGAACGAAGCGCAGGCGTCGTATGAAGGTGCGCAACTCAGTTCCTTTGACCAGCAGGTTTTAAGATCTGCACTGGCAAACTCAGCTCATCCGTTAAGTAGACTGATTTACAATCAGTTACCATCAATACCTAAACTACCGCTTAGCTACTTCTCCGAAGAAGTTGGAAAAGGCTTTACGGCCGAAGTAAATGGGGTAATTGTTAAGGTTGGATCGGCATCATATCTGGAGCGGGAAGCTGTGTCCGAGATCAAAAGGGAATCAACTGTTTTTGTACAAGTAGGGGACAAACAGGGAGTCTTTAAAGTCAATGCAAGGTATAGAGAAGGAATTTTTGAAGTATTGAAGCGTCTTCGTGAACGGTACAAGTTGATGGTACTGTCCGGAGATAATGATGCTGAAGAACAGAGACTCGCTCCCTTTTTCGATCAGTTGAAATTTGGACAACGACCAATGGATAAGTTGCAAATCATTAGCAATCAGGAAGACAATGTGTTAATGATTGGGGACGGCCTAAATGATGCTGGTGCACTGAAAAAAGCAGAAGTAGGGATTGCCATTTCCGAGGATATTCATCAATTCTCTCCGGCATGTGATGTAATCTTGAATTCTGGAGAAGTCAGTAAGATCGATGCGGCTTTACACTTCTCAAAACGAATAAAATGGATTGTCTTTGCAGCTTTTGCGCTGTCATTTTTATACAACGCGGTTGGTTTATCCTTTGCAGTGACGGGTAATTTGACACCACTAGTTTCCGCTGTGTTGATGCCTGTTAGCTCGGTTACAGTGGTTGGCTTTGTCACCTTAACGGTGAATCGAGCTGCTTACAAGCTTCTTTGAATAGCTGATTTAAATCAGTACTCCAGCTGATGATTTCCCTATTTTTTTCTTCCCAGGTCGGCAAATTTTGGTCTTGTAATGATAGCGCTGTTAGAACTAAATCACGAAGTCACACCATTTAAAATTAGAGAACAACTAAGTTCGGAAATTGAAAGCATTCGAACGGAAGTGAGACTTCGCTTCAAATCGAAATGCTTTATCCTGGCTACATGCCATCGGATCACCATCATGGGCATAGATTTGGGCAAAGCTGAGATCTTTACACTCCTGGCTAATTATGCGCCCATGCTGGACGTCAGCCACTTTCTTGAACTGAAAGGACAAGGTGCATTGAGTCACTTTATGGAAATCTCCGCAGGCTTACATTCGAAAACAGTGGGGGAGCACGAGATTTTAGGTCAGATAAGAAGAGCCTATCGTTCGAGTACTTCCTTATGCCCAGAGCTGCATCAACTGGTTAAAGCCGCTATCCATGCAGGTAAACGTGTTCGTACGGAAACCTACATAGGACGACATGCTACATCATTGTCATCCATTACGATTGAGAAGATCATTGCACATTTTCCCAGCTGCGGAGCAGTCAAGGTGCTGGTCTTGGGAACCGGTGACATGGCTATCTTAGTACTCAATCGTCTTAAATCTTTACCAATAGGGTCAATTACCATTGCAAGTAGGAACCCGTCGCGGGCTCAAAGCTTGGCCTCGCTGTTCAATCAAGAAGGATGTGCCACGGAAGAAGCACTTGGCAACCTTGAACAATACGATATTATCATCGGAGCTACGCATACGCATGCACCCCTGATCACCAGGTCAAACCTGGAGAGTACCCAGCGTACCAGGCTGTTGATTGATTTAGGAATGCCTCGAAACATTGATCAACAAATAGCTGATTTTGAGGATATTATCCTATATGACTTAGACAATATCCAGAAGAATGTTGAAAAACATCAAAAACTGAGAGCGAAGGAGGTAACGGAAGTGTATCAAATTCTAAACGAAGAGCAAGAACGTTTCTTAAAATGGTTGGAATTTAGGGTGTATGTACCTGAGGTTATCGTTTTGAAGAAGGAGCTCCAGGAGCTAAAGGCACTGACGTTTGAAACCCTGGAAATTGAGCCTTCTCGAACAGCAAAAGAGTTGAACCAAGCTAAGTATCAAATTCAAGGAATGATACAAGCTCATTTTTCGCTGATCATATCGGTATTGAAATCCGGTATTAGCGACCAAAGAATCATTGATGGCTATAAAGCCGAAATTCTCTCGGACCTTGCGAAGAGTTTGAAGCAGGTATTGAACGTCAGTACAAACCATTCCCTCGCTTAACCCACTCGGATCCTATCTTTTATTTTATCGTCAAGGAATCTGGACTTCCCTGTCTTTTTGCGCTTGGGTAAGAAGTCTGTTTTTCTCCCTTTTTACCTGACAAAAATCAGCTTAACCGCTAACAGCACTCATCCCAGGTACTCCTTGGAGCATGTTGATTTGCTGAAGGATTATGAGCGTCATTTTTGTACTTATCGGATGTAGTTTATTGCTCGGTTGCAGCTTTTTGATAGCGTTTCTATACGCTAGCAAATCGGGGCAGTTCGAGGACGACTACACGCCTTCAGTACGCATCCTCTTTGAAGACGAATCCATGACCCGCACGGATACTTCAGACAGTATCTCTTCTGCTGACAAGTATCAAAAAGAAACACAAACAAAACCTAGCAACTATGTTAGAAAATGATTCAAAAACAGGGTTAGAGACCTTTCAGTATGACAATACTACCGTACGGAATTTCTTAATCGCGACAACCATATTTGGAGTTGTTGGAATGACGGTGGGATTGCTTGTGGCTATTCAGTTTGTATTTCCTGAAGCCAATTTTGGTCTCCAGTATACCACCTTTGGTAGGGTCAGACCCCTACATACCAACGCGGTAATTTTTGCATTTGTGGGGAACGGAATCTTTGCAGGTGTCTACTATTCCTTGCAGCGATTATGTAAAACCCGGATGTTTAGTGATTTACTTAGTAAAATCCACTTTTGGGGATGGCAGGCAATCATATTGTCTGCTGCCATCACGCTTCCTTTGGGTTTTACCTCCGGAAAGGAATATGCCGAGTTAGAATGGCCCATTGACATCGCAATTGCGTTGATCTGGGTGGTTTTTGGAATCAACATGTTAGGGACTATCCTCAAAAGAAGGGAACGGCACCTATATGTTGCCATTTGGTTCTACATCGCCACGTTTGTCACCGTTGCAATGCTGCACATTGTAAACTCCTTTGAGTTGCCCATAGGCTTCATGAAAAGTTACTCATGGTACGCAGGAGTACAGGATGCACTGGTGCAGTGGTGGTACGGTCACAATGCGGTGGCCTTCTTCTTGACGACACCTTATCTCGGTTTGATGTACTACTTTATTCCGAAAGCATCGGGTAGACCCATCTACTCCTACAGATTGTCAATTATTCACTTCTGGGCGCTAATCTTCATCTACATCTGGGCTGGACCACACCACTTGCTGTATAGTGCGCTTCCGGATTGGGCACAAGCATTAGGCGTGGTCTTTTCGGTGATGCTAATACTTCCAAGTTGGGGAGGGATGTTGAATGGTCTTTTGACGTTGAGAGGTGCCTGGGACACAGTTAGAGAGAGTGCCATTCTGAAGTTCATGGTGGTAGCGGTGACGTGTTACGGAATGGCCACGTTCGAGGGACCATTGCTGTCGCTTAAAAACGTGAACGCGATCGGTCACTTTACAGATTGGATCATTGGCCATGTGCACATTGGTGGCCTCGGATGGAATGGCTTTCTGACCTTTGCCATGTTGTATTACCTTATACCGAAGCTATACGACACCAAGCTTCATTCGCAGAAACTTGCAAACGTGCACTTCTGGATTGGAACACTGGGAATCATCTTCTACGCCATCCCAATGTATTGGGCTGGATTCACCCAGGCGTTGATGTGGAAAGAATTCAACCCTGATGGCACGTTGGTTTACAACAACTTCCTTGAGACTGTTACGCAGATTATTCCAATGTATGCACTGAGAGCCTTTGGTGGGTTGCTTTATCTGGTCGGCGTATTCGTGATGATCTACAACCTGGTGGCAACTGCAAAATCCGGCGTTTTTAAAGCCAATACGGAGGCACAGGCAGCGCCGCTCACAAAAGGATACAAAGCCCCCAAAACAGAACACTGGCACCGCAGAATCTTCGAGTGGAGACCAGTCAGTATGTTGGTGTGGAGTTTAGTACTTGTGGCCATTGGTGGTATTATCGAGATTGTACCCACCTTCTTGGTACAGTCCAACGTGCCAACAATTTCTACTGTAAAACCCTACACTCCACTAGAACTAAACGGTAGAGACATCTACATTCGGGAAGGGTGTTACACGTGTCACTCGCAGATGATTCGTCCATTCCGGGATGAGGTCGTACGCTATGATCCAGCAGATTTGGAGTACTCTAAAGCTGGCGAGTTTGTCTATGACCATCCATTCCAATGGGGATCAAAGCGGACTGGGCCGGATTTGCATCGGCTAGGAAAGAAATACCCGGACAGCTGGCACTACTATCATATGCTTCAGCCGACCAGTATGTCGCCAGGCTCCATTATGCCTCCCTATCCCTGGCTTTTTGAACAGGATTGGGACAAGGAAGTACTTCCGAAGAAGATCCGCGCCATGCAAACCTTGGGCGTTCCTTATCAAGAGGGATATGATGCAGCGTCCATCCAAGATGCAGAAACTCAAGCACAACAGATCGCCTCAGGACTGAAGAAAGATGAGATTGAAGTAAGTCCTGACAAAGAGATCATCGCATTGATAGCCTATTTGCAACGACTAGGAACCGACATTAAAAACCTTGATGGTGTAGCACAGAATAATCAATCTGAAAACCAGAAATAGTCATGCTGAAATTTATTAAACATCATATGGAGACCATCGCAGGGATTGAAATATATCCCGTGATCTCCTTCGTCATTTTCTTCACCTTCTTTTTCGCATTGACCATCTATGTGATCAAAGTTGACAAGAAGATTTTTAATGATATCTCAAATATTCCGCTCAACGATAATGAAACTGATCATGAAGAAGCTTAAATATCTTTTAATCTATGTTGCAGCATTCTTGCCCAATATATCATTTGGACAAGACGAGACGGGAGCCTCTTTTTTGGAGCAGTACCAAGTTGAAATTGTGTTGGGACTGGCAATTCTAGTTTGCCTGGTGGCAATTCTGGCTATGTATGTAATGCTTGTCGCAATGAAAACCATCTTGAAGTCTAAGCAAGAGGCGGAAAGTGGGGTAACAGAAGGAGTTGCCAGTGAGGAAGTGGCAGAAAAGCCGGACTTCTGGAGAACGTTCTGGAACAAAGTAAATGCGTCGGTGCCGATAGCTCAGGAAGCAGAAGTAGCTACAGACCATTCCTACGATGGTATTCGGGAGCTGGACAACCGATTACCTCCATGGTGGCTCTACGGCTTCTATGCAACAATCGTCTTTGGAGCGATCTATCTGGTCAATTTCTACTTCCTGGATATGCCTACCCAAGAAGAAGAATTTCAAGCCAATATGCAGCAAGCCAAGGAAGAGGTTCAGGTTTATTTGGCCTCGCTAGACAACCTGATAGACGAGGGCAATGTGACATTGGCTGATGCAACGGCTGATTTGGATGCTGGAAAAGTTATCTATGAACAGAATTGCGTAGTGTGTCACGCTGCGGATGGAGGAGGAGGTGTAGGCCCCAATTTTACGGATAAGTATTGGCTACATGGCGGTGATATGCCTTCGATTTTCAAGACAATCAAGTATGGAGTACCAGCAAAGGGTATGATTTCATGGGAGAGCCAGCTCTCTCCAAAGAAGATGCAGCAGGTAGCAAGCTATATCTACATGATGGAAGGTACTACGCCGGCAAACCCTAAGGATCCACAAGGAGACCTCTTTACGAGAGCCATTCCAGAAGAAGGAGATGGTCAGGACGTAGAGGAGGTCGAAGATTCTTCAGAAGCCTCGGATGATGAGATTTCCATGCTGAATGACTAACGGATGCAGGATGTCCTTGACATACAGGAGAAGCAAGCGATAGACGAGACCTTTCGAGACCACCTATCGACAGTGGATGAGAAAGGAAAGCGGATATGGTTGTATCCCAAGAAACCGAGTGGGCGGTTTACAAACTACCGCCAGGTGGTAAGTTATGTGCTACTCGCGTTCTTACTAGGGGCACCCCTCATCAAGATCGGTGGTCAGCCTCTACTACTCTTTAACATCTTTGAACGGAAGTTTATCATCTTGGGACAGGTTTTCTGGCCCCAAGACTTCTTCCTATTCGTGATTGGATTCATCACAACACTGGTATTTATCATACTTTTTACAGTGGTTTTCGGAAGAATTTTCTGTGGTTGGATATGTCCTCAAACCATTTTCATGGAAGGGGTTTTTCGACAGATTGAATACTGGATTGAAGGAGACTCAGGTGCGCAAAGACGATTAGATAAACAGCCCTGGAATGCTGAGAAAATCAGAAAGAAAGGGCTCAAGCACCTTATTTTTATCGCAATTAGTGCATTGATCATGCACACGTTTATGGCATACCTCCTAAGTGTAGAAGGTTTGTGGAGCATGATTAAGGAGGGCCCTCTGGAGAATGTGGCCGGATTTACAGCGATGCTAGTTTTTACGGGCCTGTTCTATGGAGTTTTTAGCAAAATGCGTGAGCAAGTGTGCACGACTATTTGTCCATATGGAAGGCTTCAAGGCGTGTTGCTTGATCGCAAGAGTGTGGTGGTGGCCTACGATCATGAAAGAGGGGAAAACCGTGCAAAGTTTCGTAAGAATGAAAATAGGGATGTCCTAGGTCTTGGAGACTGCATCGATTGTAAGCTATGTGTGGCAGTCTGCCCGACTGGGATAGACATTCGGAATGGGACACAGCTGGAATGTATCAATTGCACAGCCTGCATAGATGCCTGTGACTCCATCATGGATCGTATCGAGAAGCCTAGAGGTCTCGTTCGATATACGTCTGAGCAGAGCATTGCTGACAAGATGCCCTTTCAGTTTACCACGCGCATGAAAGCGTACTCGACGGTGTTATCGCTACTCATCGGTGTTTTAGTGACACTTTTAATCGTTCGAACCGACTTTGAGACCACTATTGTGCGAACACCAGGGATGCTCTTCCAAAAAAGAGCGAATGGAGACATTACGAACCTCTATCAGTTGAGCATGGTCAATAAGACGAACAAAGCTACGGACGTAAGGCTGGAGCTACTTGAACCTGCAGGTGAATTGGAAATGGTGGGAGGTGCCGTAAGCCTGGAGAGTCAAGGTAAAGGAGAGGGAGCCTTTTTTGTGATCATTCCTCCGGAGAACCTGACCAAAATGAGTGAGAAAATTAAGATCGGCATTTTTTCGGGATCAGAACAAATAGAAACGATAAAGACGAACTTTTTAGGGCCAGCGAAATAGCTCTTTATTGCTGGGCACCGAATTTGATTTAGGAATTTAAAAATGAAAAAAATATGAACTGGGGAAAGGGAATTGTCTTTGCATTTATTGGTTTTGCTGGTTTTATTGGATACATGGTCACCCGTGCCTTCCAGGAAGACTTTGATTTGGTGACGGAGGACTACTATGCAAGAGAAATCAACTATCAGCAGAAACTTGTGAAGCTTGCCAATACGAAGGCCAAGGGCGCAAAGGTTTCTATTTCACAGAGGAGCGAACAGATAGCGATTGAGTTTGCTAATCGAGGAGCTACCGGTACCATCGAATTTTATCACCCCTCGCGAGAGCTCTTTGACAAGGTATACACCATTGAGTTAAAAAACAGAAAACAGCTGATTGAAAAATCAGATCTTATCGCTGGAAACTATCGCGTATACATTGACTGGACCGTCAACGGACAGCATTTTTTACAGGAATCCAAGCTGTTTGTGCGATGATTTGGGCCGCGTTCCTCATTGGTTTGATGGGAAGTCTGCATTGTGTTGGAATGTGCGGGCCGGTGATGCTGGCTTTCAATGGCTCCAATCAAAAGACAGGGGGGGTGCTCATTTACCATTTGGGTAGAATTCTTACCTACCTCTTGATTGGTTTGGTTTTGGGACTGATAGGATCCTATGTTTCGGTGCTTAAGATACAGCAGACAGCTACCCTGGTACTAGGAGTCATCATTTTGCTTCTATACGGAGTACCTTCCTTTCGGAATAGTATTGAGCGTTTTTATTATCGATCACGTTTTTATCTATTCATACGGTCGATTATTTCTAAAAATCTGTCGATCCGAAGACGCTGGTTTTTAAGTGGTGTGGCCAATGGATTTTTTCCTTGCGGACTAACGTACATTGCCGCGGCAGGAGCCATTGCAACCTCGGATTTTTGGAGTGGTTTATTCTTTATGCTTGCATTTGGTTTGGGTACGCTTCCCGCACTGCTTATCCTTCAGTTCTCGGGTAATTTCCTTTTAAGAAGATTCAAAAACCTAATTCCAAGGTCCTTGCATTTTGTAGCCTTGCTTTCAGGAATTCTGATGGTGTATCGTGGTACGATCATGGGATTCCCAGACTTTGACGCGAAGGTTCGGGAGGGAGCTATAAGTCTCATGACGGTTTGCGGATTCTGATAAAAGTCAATCGCTGATCTGGTATTCCTCAGCTACCTGCCTTTGAGTGAACACTACATTTGATCAAAATTCAAGATATGGACTTTAAGACATTCAATATGGCCGTCCCACGCTATACAAGCTATCCGACCGTACCGTACTGGAGAGATGAAGAATTTAGAATGGAAGGGTATGCGAAGTCAATCGTGAACGCCTATTGGGAAAGCAGTAGAGAAGTTAGTATTTATATACACCTGCCCTTTTGCGAAAGCCTTTGCACCTATTGCGCCTGCAATACAAGAATTACAAAAAACCATGAGGTAGAGCTTCCTTACATAGGCTACGTTTTAAAAGAGTGGAAGATGTATGTTGCGCAGTTCCCGGATGAGCCGGTTATTAAGGAGATACATTTAGGAGGCGGTACACCTACTTTTTTCTCTTCAAAAAATTTGGGGACACTTTTAGAGGGAATTCTTAAGCAAGGCAAAATTGCTGCAGATCCTCAGTTTAGCTTTGAGGGACATCCAGCAAATACAACCACAGAGCACCTCAAGGTGCTTCGCAGTTTTGGATTCTCTCGGGTAAGCTTTGGTATTCAGGATTTTGATTTCGATGTTCAGAAACTGATTAATCGAATGCAGTCATATGACCAAGTCAAAGCAGTTACCGAGAAGGCAAGAGCGTTGGGATATACCTCAGTCAACTACGACATGGTGTATGGATTACCAGGACAAACCTTGGACAGTGTCAAGGAGACATTGGATAAGGTATTGACCTTGAAGCCAGAGCGAATTGCCTACTACAGTTATGCACATGTTCCAAAACTGAAGCCAGCTCAAAAGTCATTTGAGCATCGATTACCCATGACCGTCGATAAATATCGATTCTCCTTATTGGGTAAACAGGCCTTTTTAAATGCGGGCTATCTGGAGGTAGGCATGGATCATTACGTTCGACCAGAAGACGAACTACTGAAAGCGCAGGAGCAGGGTGAGCTTCACAGAAATTTTATGGGTTATACACCATTTACGAGTAAACTGCTGGTAGGACTTGGAGTAAGTGCAATCAGCGACAGTTGGTCTGGGTTCGCGCAGAATGAAAAGACAATTTCTACCTACTATAAAAGACTAGATCAAAACGAATTACCCATCATGCGCGGACACCTACATTCTGCAGACGACCTTTTTCTCCGAAAGCACATACTGAATCTAATGTGCAACTTTCAGACTAAGTGGTTACCAGAGGAGTTTATGCGGTTTGGTTTGAACTTCAATCATGAACTCATTTCACAGTTGGTGTACAAAGGAGATATTCAATTTGATGAGTACGGGCTTCAGGTCAGCGAAAAAGGGCGAGAGAACATTCGAATCATCTGCTCCGCATTAGATCGGGACTTTAGGCCAGCAGAAAATAAGGTCCAATTCAGCAAATCCATTTAAGGGTAATCTCAAAAAGCCTCACGTCTTATAATACAGTTTCGCATTGATGAAAATCATTCAGCGAACTGCGCAAGCTCATTTCGATTGAAGGATACAAAAAATACTTTAGGGGAATAAACAATAAAGCCATGAAAAACATATTAGTACCAGTAGATTTTTCAGAGGTCAGCGAAGCAGCGGCTCGATTTGCGGTAGATCTTGCTCAACAGCAGGGAGCTTCGGTTACCTTTTTGAATAGCGCCGAAATTAACCTTTTTACGGACTACCATTTTGCATTGTATAGTGAAAAAAAGGTCATGGAAACGGAGGCCTTTTCATCCATCAAGCTACAAATGGATCGCATGGTTCAAGAATTCAAAGTGGCAGGGGTAGCGCTTAGCGGCAAGGTGAGTCCTTTCTCACTAATGGAGGCTATTCGAGAGGAGATTGATGAGAAAGATGTTGACCTCTTGGTCGTAGGCACCAATGGGTCTTCAGGGCTTGAGGAATTCTTTATTGGTTCCAATACAGAAAAGATCGTGAGGCAGGTTAAATGCCCGGTCATTTCTGTCCCACAAACCACCTCCATCGACTCGATCAAGAAGATACTTGTTCCACTTGATTTGAGGGAGATTCGGGATTCATTTCTTCAACAGGTAAGATTTCTGCAAACGATGTTTGATTGTCGCCTGGAGTTTATTTGGGTGAAGACTCCACACAATGTAGAGAATGAAGAACGAGTGGCCGAAGAAATGCATGCACTTTTTGAAAACTATGGGCTTGTCAACTATTCCTTTTTCATCGTTCGAAACGTTTTTCCATCGGATGGGATTTTCATGGAGGTTGAGGATGCAAAGGCAGATATGGTAGCGATGGCAACCCATGCGAGAAGAGGCATTTCACACTGGTTATCCGGAAGTTTAACAGAAGATACGGTCAATCATGTTTTGGTACCAGTATGGTCATTCAAAATAGACAAAAATGAAAAAGTGCTTAAGCTCAATGCAGTTACCCAAGCGAAGGGAGTACCCGAGTATCGTAAAATAGATCCGATCGTAATTCTTTAAAGATGGCTGCGATGAAAAAGGTTTTAGTTCCGGTTGATTTTTCCAGTGCTTCTGAGCATGCGATGAATTTTGCATCAGAGATCTGTAAGCTCACAGGCGGCGAAGTTACCTTACTGCACATATTGGAATCTCCGTATTCGGGTTTCAGCGTTGCCGGAGAGATGGACCTGGGTAGCATGCAAATGTTTTACCAAGGGGAATTCATCAGGGCCGTGCACGACAAGCTGGAAGATTGGAGACTGCGATTAGAAGAAGGGGGGACGCCAGTTGTCGCTAAAATGAAGGAAGGTCATGCGTTTCAAAATATCAGCAAAACCATTGCTGAGGTTGATGCCGACTTGGTGGTAATGGGCTCGAATGGTGCATCAGGCTTGAAGGAGATTTTTGTGGGATCCAATGCCGCCAAGACTGTGCGCCATGCAAAATGCCCGGTCATCGTCATCAAGCAAGAAACTCATGTTGAAGACTTGAAAAGTCTGGTTTTTGCAACGGATACTTCACACGAGCAGGAAAGTGTCGTTGATGAAGTAAAACAGATTCAGAAGTTACTGGATGTAAACCTTCACGTTCTCAAGGTAAAAACGCCGTACAACTGGTTGAAAGAATCGCAGATGAAGGCGCAACTGGATCATTTTTCGGATCGCAATGAATTTGAGGAATATTCCACAAGTTTCATCGATGCCGACTTTGTAGACGAAGGTGCATTGAAGTTTGCCGAAGAACAGAATGCAGGGATGGTGCTGATAGGTACCCATGGACGTACCGGACTTGGTCACTTGATTGGAGGAAGCATATCCGAATCCATCGTAAACGAATCGAAGATCCCTGTAATGGTAATGAAGCTCAAGGAAGACACGAAACAGTAAAAAGAAGTTTCCAGGGCACGCTTTTTTGTTTCAAACACAATAAATCACATTGGTGACCGGCTTTTCTATTTGCTGATATAAAGGGCATTGGTGCTAAAACAGCTGCTTTTTACGATTAAAAGTGTCAACTTGCGAATCTTTGAGAACCAAGTTTTCATGAAAGTATTAATTGCGGCAGATAAGTTCAAGGGGTCCTTAACCGCAGAACAGGTTTGCAAGGCTGTTGAAACAGGGGTAAACGAAGTCTACCCTGACGCTGTTTGCGAGCATGTACCTTTAGCTGATGGAGGTGAGGGTACCTTAGCCATTTTGATGCAGGTGCTGAAACTAGACCAAATAGAGGTTGTGGTAAAAGATCCTTTGTTTCGACCTGTAACGGCAACGTATGGCCGAAAGGAGGATAAGGCATATATCGAAATGGCACAAGCCTCAGGGTTTGAACTATTGGCAGATCACGAACGAAGTGCCACGAAGACTTCATCCTTTGGTACGGGGGAGCTGATAAGACATGCTTTAGCACATGGTGCTAAAGAAGTCTATCTTTTTGTGGGTGGAAGCGCCACGAACGACGGTGGTCTTGGCTTGGCCAGCGCATTGGGATTCAAATTCTATGAGGAAGACGGAAAGGAGGTCAACCCTGTCGGGGGCAATCTATTGTCCATTAAGTCGATTGAAGCTGAGACGTTTGACAGCGGAGTTACCTTTGAGTTAATTACAGACGTGAAGAATACGCTGCTGGGACCTCAGGGTGCTTCCTTTCAGTATGGTCCACAAAAAGGGGCCTCCAACGAAGATGTATTGGTGCTAGATCAAGGTCTCTCACATATGTCAAACCTCATTCAGGATAGATTTGGTCGTGATGTGTCCATGATTCCAGGTAGTGGAGCAGCTGGAGGGTTAGGACTAGCTGTGCTGGGTTTGCTGAATGGGAGGATCAGGAATGGCATTGAATCAATACTGGATTTTGTGGATTTTGAAAGCAGATTGCGTGATCAGGACCTGGTGATCACTGGCGAAGGAAAAATGGATGAGCAGACCCTTCAAGGCAAAGTGGTCTTTGGCGTTAGTAGGGCAGCGCGCAACGAGGGAGTGCAGGTAGTTGCAGTATGTGGTGACAGTATGCTTTCAGCAGACCAGCAAAAACAACTAGCATTAGTAGACATCTTAAAATTGAAAACGGAACAGCTTACGTTGGCTTACTGTGTGCAAAATGCTGC
>CAZQJU010000045.1:0-1882 GCA_964593185.1 uncultured Roseivirgaceae bacterium | reverse complement strand
TACAATCCACTAAAATCCCAGTCATCTAAGTACTTGGTAGTGAACTTGCCAGATCGAAAGCCTTCGTCATCCATCATTTTCAAGTGGAACGGAATCGTTGTTTTAATTCCTTCAATGACCGTCTCCTGAAGCGCCCTTTTCATTTTAATGATGGCTTCTTCGCGGGTCTGCGCACTCACAATCAACTTACCAATCATGGAATCGTAGAACGGTGGAATGATGTATCCTGCATATACGTGGCTGTCAATTCGCACACCATGACCTCCTGGGAAATGCAAGTTGGTAATCTTTCCTGGACTGGGGCGAAAGCCATTGCCGGGATCTTCGGCATTGATCCTCACCTCAATGGAATGTAGTTGAGGATAGTAATTTCTTCCGGAAATTTTCTCACCGGCCGCAACTTTGATTTGCTCTTTAATGAGATCATAATCTGTCACTTCCTCGGTGATGGGATGCTCTACCTGAATTCGAGTATTCATCTCCATAAAGTAGAAATCTCCGTTTTTGTCCACGAGAAATTCTACGGTTCCGGCTCCTTCATATTTGATCGCCTCAGCGCCTTTGATGGCTGCGGCACCCATTCTCTCTCGCAATTCTTGCGACACAATAGGGGAAGGAGTTTCCTCAATCAATTTTTGGTGCCTTCGTTGGATTGAGCAGTCTCTTTCAGATAAGTGGCAGGCTTTACCTTGTTGATCCCCTACAATTTGGATCTCGACGTGACGGGGTTCTTCCACGAACTTCTCCATGTACATGCCGTCATTGCCAAAGGATGCAGCAGCCTCTTGTTTTGCACTATCCCACGCTTTCTCGAATTCGTCTTCTTCTTTGATCAGGCGCATTCCCTTTCCACCACCTCCAGCCGTAGCCTTGATCATGACAGGATAACCGATTTCTTTTGCCAGGCTCATTGCTTCTTCCAGTGAATCGAGCAAGCCTTCGGATCCGGGAATACAAGGAACTCCTGCAGCCTTCATGGTAGCCTTGGCAGTGGCCTTGTCACCCATGGCATTGATCATTTCCTCGCCGGCACCGATGAACTTGATGCCGTTCTCACTGCATACCTTTGAGAATTCTGCGTTTTCAGAGAGAAATCCATAACCCGGATGAATTGCGTCAGCCGCTGTCACCTCAGCAGCAGCAATGATATTCGGGATCTTTAAGTAAGAATCTCTGCTAGCAGCAGGACCTATACACACCGCTTCATCTGCAAATCGAACATGCAGGCTATCCGCATCGGCTTTTGAGTACACCGCGACGGTCTTGATTCCCATTTCTTTGCAAGTTCGAATAATACGTAGCGCGATTTCCCCTCGGTTGGCAATAAGTATTTTCTTAAACATAAGCTGAGGGGATTAGGCTGGCTCTACCAAAAACAAAGGCTGGTCGTACTCAACAGGCTGTGCATTGTCTACAAGCACCTTCACAATCTTTCCGGAAACCTCTGATTCGATTTCGTTAAATAACTTCATCGCTTCAATGATACAAACCGTATCACCCGCTTTCACTTCGCTACCTACTTCTACAAAAGAAGGCGTTTCTGGGTTTGAAGAGCGATAAAATGTTCCGATCATGGGAGATTTGATCTCTATGGTATTTGCAGAGGCTGCGGGAGCTGGCGCATCAGCCGGAGCTGGAGCAGGAGGAGGGGCAGCTGCCGGAGTAGGTGCAGGAGCAGGAGCTGCGGCGGGAACAGCGGCCGCTACTGGAGCGCTAACCACCGTTTGCTCGGGACTTCGCTTTACACTGACTTTAAAATTATCAGTTTCTATGTTGACCTCTTCCAATCCTGATTCAGCGAGGAAGTTGATCAACTCTTGAATTTCTTTTGCCTTCATAGGTTAATTGATTGATTAAATAGATTAGTGTAACTAAGGTAATG
>CAZQJU010000044.1:0-29379 GCA_964593185.1 uncultured Roseivirgaceae bacterium | reverse complement strand
TCCCATTGTGATATAATTAGTCTAATACTTGATTGATAGTCGAACACAAAAGTACCTCGAATAGTTTGCAAGGAAACCTAAAAAAACGCGTTTGTTGTTGTTTTGACAATTAGTTGTTACTCATCCAAACTTTCGAG
Organism: uncultured Roseivirgaceae bacterium; assembly: GCA_964593185.1. Classification (GTDB taxonomy): domain Bacteria; phylum Bacteroidota; class Bacteroidia; order Cytophagales; family Cyclobacteriaceae; genus Ekhidna. The sequence goes on along the minus strand of CAZQJU010000044.1, from coordinate 29,242 downwards.
GGCGTATTTATACCTCGTGAAGTCCGTAGCTTGAAGCTTTATCGTCTTCTTTTTGTCCGAATAGCTAACGATCAGGTACCGGTTTTCTTTCCTTCCGGGTTCAATAGTAAGACATTCTTCCATCCCTTCTTCTGTTAAGATACAAATCTCGTTAAGGATTCGATGATTGAGCACTGTATCAATGTACACGCTGTTATCAAGGATTCCAAAAAGCCTGTCATTTAGTAGCACCTTCAGTTGTTCATCGTTCTTTTTCTCCCGTTTCTTTACCAAGTAAAGCTTACTCCAGTTCTTCTCCTCCTCAAAAACGGGTACTTTTTTTTCATTCAGCTTAATCAGGAAATCAAGATACAACACGTACTTTTCAGCCGCTCTTGTATTTTCGTTCATTTCATGAAACTCTTCCCATAGTTGTGAGTCCACGCCAAGAAGCGTGTTGATGTTTATGGGATTTACCAATCTACTTTTTCCAGTCTGTTGGTTGATTGTAATAATCCGACTCGTGGAAGAAAGGGAAGTGATGGCTTCCTCTTTTGTCTTTAATTGACTTGCTGTGAGGGCACTGACTATGCCAGCTCCAATTGCCCCACCTACAACTCCACCCATGACGATTGTATTGGAAGAAATGGTTTCTGCAAGGATGAGAATGTTGTGGCCGTATTGAAAAACTGGGTAGAACACGGATACAGGTATTCTTTCCTCATCAGTATTCCAAATCGAACTTGTGTTTATATAGGCAATATTGTCATTGGAAAACCCCCAGTACTTTTTGGATAGTTTGTTAAAGCCTAATGTATCGTATGTGCTTGACCCTATTTTTTTAAATAGAACTTTCTTGATGTTGTTTTTTGAGTTCTTAATGAACTGTATATCTCCAACAAGATCGGGCTGGTTAAGTCTGAACGAAAGAAAGGAGGTATATAGTCCTTCGTGTTTGATACTGTCTTTAAGAATGTCTTGGGCTTTAACTTCTTTTTGACTTACAAGAAGAAGTAGAATGAAGATAGGAAGTTTTAATGATGGCATGCTACCAGTGATTTGAATCGTAAAATAGTCGCTAGAATATTACTTATTTAAAAGCACCTTGTACCGAAGCTCCTCAATATCGCTGAATTGCCTAATGAGCTCATCTGTAGGCTCTATCGTGTACTTCCGACTCAACATTTCAAGATTGATGGCTCGGTCTTCATAAACACCCATGAGCGACATTTTTAAAAGGCATTTCCCTGGATGGGATTCAGCAATTCGTTCCACCTCACTTACAATGATCTCATTTACATCGTCCAGGCGGATCTTCAGTTCCAATCCTTTGGTCATCTTCTCTCGAATCTCACTTAGATGCTCGATGTTCGTGATCTTAAATTCCAATTCTTCGCTGTTCCACCGATTTTGAACGTTGCCAGAAAGGTAAAGGAACCAGCCATGCTCCAACATGGGTTTGAATTTCAGGTAATCCTGCCCGAATAGATAGAAGGTGTAGTTGTCATTGAAATCCTCCAGGGTAAACTGTCCAAATGGATTGCCTTTCTTCGAGGTTCGATGCTGCACGTCACTGACGATGCCACCCAGCTTTATCTCCCTTCCGCGAAGCTTCTCCAATTCCGTAAGCAGCGAGATGTTGGCGTTGGTCAAATGGTTCATTTCAAACTGGAATTCGTTCAAAGGATGCCCGGTAATGTAGAGTCCCACCATTTCCTTCTCGATGTTCAGTTTCTCGATATCTCCATAGGGTTCAATTCTCCCCACCTTTGGCTTCGAAATGGCCACGCCGCTTTCTCCCCCAAAGAGGGAAGACTGTGCGCTGGCCTCTTCCTCTTGCATCCGGTTGGCGAACTTGATTGATTTCTCTATGAGGGAAGAACCTTCCTCATCTTGATCCACATATTGCCTTCTATGGTAGTCTTCAAAGCAATCGAACGCCCCGGCCTTCGCCAGACTTTCAAAAGATTTCTTGTTGACAGTCCGTAAATTAACGCGCTTGGCAAAATCAAAAATATCGCTGAAAGGACCGTTGGCATCTCGTTCCTCAATGACCGCCTGTACCGCAGATTCGCCTGTGCCCTTGATGGCACCCAAGCCAAATCGGATTTCACCATCCGCATTCACCACGAAGTTTTGTCCCGACTCGTTAATATGTGGGCCCAGCACAGGGATCGACCGATTCTTGCATTCTTCCATAAAGAAGCTGACCTTGTCGATGTTGCTTTGGTTGTGCGTCAGAACAGAGGCCATGTACTCTGCCGGATAGTTTGCCTTTAGGTATCCCGTATGATAGGCCACCACAGAATAGCACGTGCTGTGTGATTTGTTGAATGCATAGGCAGCAAAGGCTTCCCAGTCTTTCCAGATCTTTTCCAGTTTATCTTCAGGATGGCCTTTTTCTTTGGCTTGCTCAATGAACTGTGGCTTCATCTTATCCAGCACGTCGCGCTTCTTCTTTCCCATGGCCTTTCGAAGTACGTCTGCTTCACCTTTCGTGAAGCCGGCTAATGATTGGGATAACAACATCACCTGCTCCTGATAGACCGTGATCCCATAAGTTTCCGCGAGGTATTCTTCCAATGCGGGAATATCGTAGGCGATGGCCTCCTTGCCATGTTTCCTGGCAATAAAGTTGGGAATGTATTCCATCGGACCCGGACGATACAGGGCGTTCATGGCAATCAGATCTTCGAATCGATCGGGCTTGAGTGCCCTCAAATGCTTTTGCATGCCGGGAGACTCAAACTGGAACGTTCCGTTCGTTTCACCGCGCTGGTATAGCTCATAGGTTTTCTGATCGTCCAGGGGAACAGCGTCAATGTCCAGCTGGATTCCATGTCGTAACTCAATGTTCTCGACCGCTGTTTTAATAATGGACAACGTCTTAAGTCCCAGGAAATCCATTTTCAACATGCCGGCATCTTCGACCACACTGTTGTCGAATTGGGTCACCATCATATCCGAATCTTTGGACTTCGCCAACGGGACAAACTTGCTCATCTCATCCGGCGTGATGATCACCCCACAGGCGTGGACCCCGGTATTTCGAAGCGACCCCTCTAACACTACAGCTTGGTTCAGCACCTGAGAGGGAAGGTCTTTCCCTTTTTTGAGATCTTCCAGTTCTTTGACCTCCTCAAAAACTTTGGTAAAACTGGTTCCGGGACGTTCGGGCACCAGTTTCGCAATGGCGTCCGTTTCCGGCAGAGGCAATTCCATAACACGACCCGCATCTCGTATCGCCGATTTAGGAGCCATGGTACCGTACGTTATGATCTGGGCCACCTGATCTGCTCCGTATTTGTCGATCACATAGTTGATCACTTTTTCCCTTCCCTCATTGTCAAAATCAATGTCAATATCGGGAAGTGACACACGGTCGGGGTTGAGGAAGCGCTCAAACAGGAGATCATAGGCAATGGGATCAACGTTGGTAATGCCAATGCAGTAAGCCACCACGGAACCTGCCGCAGAACCTCTTCCCGGTCCCACGGAGACACCCATCTCTCTGGCCTTGGCCGTGAAGTCTTGCACAATAAGGAAATACCCGGGATAGCCTGTATTGGCGATGGTCTCTAATTCAAAATCAATGCGTTCCCTGATGTCAGTGGTGATCTCGTCGTATCTTGACTTTGCCCCTTCAAAGGAAAGATGCTTTAGATAGGCATTTTCACCTCTTTTGCCTCCGTCCTTTTCGTCTTCAGGATCCTTAAATTCTTCAGGAATATCGAAGGCGGGAAGAAGGACATCCCGCTCCAGTCCGTATTCTTCAATTTTATCCACGAGCTCAGCAATGTTCTCAATAGCCTCGGGAACATCTCGGAACGCCTCTTTCATTTCCTCCTGGCTTTTGAAAAAGAAGTTCTCATTGGGGAGTCCCGGCCTAAACCCTCGGCCTCTTCCTACCGGAGTGCTTTGCTTTTCATTTTCCTTGATACAGAGCAAGACATCGTGGGCCTGTGCATCCTCCTTGTCCAGGTAATAGTACTCGTTGGAGGCAATCAACTTTACGTCGTGTTTTTTGGCCAGATCGAACAACACCTCATTCAATCGATCTTCTTCTTCCAATTCGTGACGGTTGATTTCCAGATAGAAATCGTCACCAAAAAGTTGTTTCCACCAAAGAAGTGCTTCTTCGGCTTGCGTTTCACCAACATTTAAGATCAAATGGGGGATCTCCCCGCCAAGTCCACCACTTAAAGCAATGACATCTTGTTTGTAGGCTTCAATTAAGGCTTTGTCAATCCGGGGAAATAGCCCATAGTTGCCCTCTTTGTAGGCGAGCGAGCTTAACTTGATGAGGTTTTCGTATCCTTTCTTTGTTTTCGCCAGTAGCACTTGCTTGAATCGTTTGTCGGGGTTGTCCTTGGTGAATTGGAGTTTTTGACGTTCCTCTGCGACGTAAAACTCGCATCCAAGAATAGGTTTGATTTCAGCCCCTTTGGCAGCTCGTACAAACTTGAATGCACCAAACATGTTTCCCAAGTCTGTAAGGGCAACGGCCGGCATTTCGTACTGTTTTGCTTTGGCGACAATCGCACCCACGTCAGGGGTGGCTTGCAAGACAGAAAATTGTGAATGACCATGAAGATGAACGAAGTCGGCTTTGATGTCCTCAACGGCCACTTGATCTGTACCGAGTTTACCGGAAGCTTTTTCCCTTTTTGTGGCAAAGTTTGCGGCGTCCAGGTCAGGTGCTTCGTAGTGGATGTCACTGGGTGCAGTGGCATCGATGGGAGGGATGATGCCTCTCTTCAAACATTCAAAAAATGCCTTTGCCGTTGCATCTACGTCGTATGCGGCATCGTGCGCATCTCCAAAGCCTTCTCCAAATAGCTTTTCGTAAAGCTCAATTAGTTTGGGAGGCTTTAGTTTACCTCCAAGACCCCCTTGTAATTGACAAAATTCCTTGGTCTCCAGGGCGGTGTCAATGTTCTTGGCTTCAGAAAGAAGATTTTCCTGCTCACATCGCAAGTATTCTGCCCCGATGATTTTGTTGTCAAACTCAATGTTATGCCCTACCAGTACTTCCGCTTTTCGGACGTCTTCCGAGAATTTGTCGAGGACCTCAACGAGATTTTCTCCCACCTCGAGGGCCCTTTTGGTGGAGATGCCGTGGATTTTTTCCGCATTGAAGGGAATGGTAAACCCTTCCGGTTTGACAATGTGGTTGCCTGTGGATAGGAGATTCCCGGTGGCATCATGGAGTTGCCAGGCAATTTGAACCAATCGGGGCCAATTGTCTAGATCTTCAACTGGTGCGGTTTTGTTGTGAGGCAGACCAGTGGTTTCCGTATCAAAAATGAGGTACATAGAGGAATAACAATAAGTCATTCAAAATAACTCAACCTCCGGTGGATAGAAAACAAAACAGCCCTGAAGAATCAGGGCTGTGGATAACTTGTTGAAACGTTGATAATTTTTTTACAGTTTACCGGAATATTTCTTCGGTGTTACTCGTCTTTTAAGGACTTTGCAGGATTCACACGCGCAGCATTCCATGACTGGAAGCTCATGGTGACCCATGCAATCACCAGAGCCAAAATTCCAGCCAGAAGGAAAACCGTAACATTAATGTTTGTCCTGTTCTCAAAGTCTTGCAACCACTCATTCATGAAGTAGTAGGATATAGGCGCGGCGATAACAAAGGCAATGCCGACCAACTTGATGAACTCTTTTGACAGTAAGGTGATGATGCTCATGATAGAGGCACCCAACACTTTACGTACACCAATCTCTTTGGTACGCTGCTCCGCGGTAAATGCGGCCAATCCGTACAATCCAAGGCATGCTATAAAGATGGCGAGAAACGCAAAAACGCCAAAGATCTGCCCAAGCTTTTGCTCACTTTCGTACATGTCATTAAAGCGTTCGTCAAGAAAACTGTACTCAAAAGGTTGCCCCGGGGCAAACTCTATCCATTTCTCTTTGAGGAAGTCTATGGTTTGAGGCAGGTTTTCGCCGCTGACCTTTAGGGAAAGGTAACCCCAGCTTCGATTCAGCTGAAATACCAACGGGTCGATCTGGTTGCGAAGACTTTGAAAATGAAAATTCTTAACCACGCCAATGACCGTGAAGGTTTCCACAGTAGGGTTCTCTTGAGATCCTCCATAGGATGATAGTTTCTTTCCAAGTGGTTCATCTATCCAGCCAAGTCTTTGGACCGCGGCTTCATTAAGGATAATGGCAGAACTGTCGCTTGGAAAATCGCGGGAAAAATCTCTCCCTTGCAATACCTCAATGTCCAAGGTAGTCAGATAGTCATGGTCGACCTGAAACTCGCTGAAAACATAGCTCTCCTCTTTGGTTGGGGAAGCGCCAGGAAACCATAGATTGTTATTGTTATTGCTTGGGACAGGCAAAAATCCAGATAAGGTTCCGTGTTTTATTTCGGCATATTGCACAACTTCATTTTTGAAGGATTCCACCTTTTCGCCCATCATCCAAGGGTTATGAATCAGCACTACATGGTCCTTGTCAAAACCTAACTTCTTGTTTTGAATGTAGGACAGTTGCTGATAAACAATGGCTGTCCCAATGATCATAATGATACTCACACAAAATTGCAGTACCACCAAGGTGCTTCTCAGGCCGCCACCTTTCAAACCGAGGTTGACCTTTCCTTTTAACACTTCCACAGGTCTGAATCGGGCCAGGAAGAATGCTGGATAGCTTCCTGCCAAGAATCCAACTACGGAAAGGACGATGATCATGATCAGCACAAACGTGGGTGAAAGTAAGCTGGAAAATTTCAGTGACTTGTTGGCCAAACCATTGAACTGATCCAATACTAAAAAGCAAGCGATGTATCCAATGACAATCGATATTAAGGTGATGATGAAAGCTTCCAACAAGAATTGGCCTCTCAGATGACTTTTGTAGGCACCCATCACTTTGCGAACGCCAACTTCCTTGGCGCGCCCTGCGGATCGTGCGGTGGATAGATTCATGAAATTGATGCACGCCAGGATGAGGATAAAAAGTGCGATCGCGGTAAAGATTAGTACGTATTTGATGTCACTATTGGCACCTAAGTCACCGAGCTTATCTGAATACAAATGGATTTCTTTTAGCGGGAACAGGTAGAAGCCTGCACTGTTACCAGCCTCATAGAATTCTTCCATGGATGCACCCATAAATTGCTCTATCTCCGGGCCAATGTACTTCTGAATCAGATCAGGAAACTTCGCTTCAAGTTCGGCTGGATCGAACCCCTCTTGAAGTTTTAAATACGTATTAAAGTTGAAACTCATCCAGAATTTGGATTGGGCTTCCTCTCTGCTGGCCATGCTTAACATCATGTTCAGTGAGAAATGAGAATTAGACGGCATATCTGCGTAAACACCGGTTACCTCCCAATCCTCGTCATTATCCAAGACCACTGTTTGTCCGACCGGATCTTCGTCACCAAATACTTTTCTAGCCGTGCTTTCATTGATAACAAGCGTGTTCGGTCGCTCAAGACACGTTTGTGGGTCACCATTGGTAAGTTGATAATCCCAAAAGGTGAAGAAATTGGCATCTACGAAAGCAACGTCTTCTTCGTTGTATGCGTCTTCTGTTCCTTTCTTTTTGACTGTCCAGTTGCCTGAACCTCGAATCCTTAGTGCTTCTTCTACTTCTGGGTATTCATCTGGCAGGGTGGGTCCTGCCGGAGCACTTGCTAATGCCGTTATGAATTCAGAACCGTTTATATTTCCAGAGAAGTCAAGTCGATAGATTCGCTCGGTATCCGCATGGAAGTTGTCATAGTTTAGTTCATCGACCACATATAGGGAGATCATCAAGAAGCAGGTTAAGCCAATGCTTAGCCCCAGGATGTTGATCAACGAATAGAACTTGTGCTTGATGAGGTTACGAAGCGCAACGTTGAAGTAATTTTTAAACATGGTTTTTGAGTTTTTGTCCTTTGAGTCCGATTGCAATTAATCCAATGCGATTTTATCTACACGATCCCAGGGAATGTAAACACGGTCATTTGATGTTTTTACGAGGATACCTTGATGGTCGTCACCAACATCCTGCGAATCCTCCAGTACCAGTTTATCTCCATTTTTTAAGGTGATTTCGCTGCGATCAGCAGATCGGGGCTTGATTTCTCTGATGTACTTAAACGGAATCAGAAATTTCGTGTCATCATCTTCGCCATTCAACACTTCGATGTCGTACTCTTCATCGAGATCGTAAACGATTTCTCCTTCGAGCCTGTCACCATTGTCTACTTCCACGGTGCCTGTGATCAGTTTGGGAGCTGTAAACGAATCATAGCTGGATCCACTGTTGGGTACTTCTTTAAATTCAACCCTGTCAAATTCTTCCCATTTGATGTCTATGCGACCAAAACCCGCTACGTTGACGATGATGCCACGATTTTCGTCATTCACGTCATTGCTTCCTCGAAGTTCGAGCTCACGTCCTGATTTAAGTGTGACAAGACTTCGGCTGTAGCCATCCCGCTCGATTGCTTGAATCTTGCTGAATCGAATGGAAACATCGCCGTCTCTGGCATCTCCATCCAGCTTGTCACTGCCTAGCCGCTCGTCATGGTCCCACTGCACATACCCGGTAAACTCGCCGATGTCGCATTTCACTGTACCATAGAGCGGGTCCCCGAAGGTCTCTTCCAGGTTTGCTGGTGTGGATTCGAACTTTACCATCTCAATGTCGCGCCAAGAAATGGTAATCAAACCGATTTCTTCGTCAATGACACTGATTTTTGTGCCCACGTCATTGTAGCCACTACCACCTAGATAGATTTGCTCACCATTTTTCAATTCCAGCTCTATTCGTTCAGAACCTCGAACCTCGATGGATCGAATGTTGCCAAACGCTGTGGCAAATTCGTGCACGAAATCGTAATCATCATCGGTCCAACTGATGCTGACAAACCGAGAAACGAAATCGTCGTCTCTTTTTTCATCTTTCAATCTGTCGAGCTCCCGGTTAGAGAGGTAGTCCAGGTTTTTGTTTTCTCGCTTGGAAGCGTTAAACATATCTGACCAGTATACTTCCTCCTTTCCCCATCGAATCGGTCCTGTATACTTGTCACCGTCTTCGGTATACACGGTGCCGTAGAGAAAGCCCTGATCTTGTGCTTCTGCCTGGAATAGTATGGCACATAGCATTGCTGGCAATATGAGCTTCATGTTTTTCAATAGTCCTTTCATGATATTAAGCGTTAAGTTTTCCGGAATTACATGTTTGATGTGAATCGATGACCAAAGGTTGCATCAATGTGTTTTTTGTTCTTTTTATTATATTGTATTAGTTAGTACTATTTAATACATAGTACCAACGGATTCAAAACAACTAAGGTTATGTTGTTCATTTTCAGTCTGTTTCTTCTTTGTTTTCAATCGGTTCAGGATCAATTCCGTTTTTTCGTGCAATCCACTGCATGTATTGACTCCAGCCCGGCGTGATTTTTCCAGACTTCTTGCCTAGTCGGACAATCACCATTTTCTGTTCGGGATTGACGTAGATGTATTGCCCTAGATGTCCATCTGCCATATAATCTTCGTCTGGATAGCGGTAATACGATTTTCCGTTGTAATCCACCGTATCGTGCATTTGCTTGACGTCAAACCCTGGTGTGCCTAATGTATCATACGAGCGGTTGGTCCACCACTGATAGGTGTAGATGAAGTTGTTTTTAGGTCGATCGTAAGTAGTGGCTTTTTTGACCCATTCCTTGGGAACAACTTGACGGCCTTGCCAGCTACCTTCGTTGAGGAATAGCAAACCAAACTTAGCAAAGTCTCTGGCAGTGGCATTAAGGCAACAAAAGGCCTTCATGGTGGAGTCCTTTTTATTGTCAATGCTCCAGGAGGCGGGGCTTTCCATACCAAGAGGTTTCCAGATCTTTTCTTCAAGGTATTCGCTCACCTTTTTTCCGGTCACGTTTTCAACTACTTCAGCAAGTAATTGGGTATTGATGCTGCGGTACTGAAAATAGGTGTCAGGCTCGTTTTCTAGCTCAAATTTAGGATAGCGTTTCTTGATCTTGGTTCCGTAGTAGTCCACTGCCGCATCACTGAAGGGCGAGTAATAGGCCTCCTTGTATTTTACCCCACTACGCATCTCGAGTACGTGTCGGAGGGACACCTCACCGTAGGCCTCCCCGAGCTCAGGTACATATTTACCAATAGGATCGTCAATACTTTCAATCAATCCGTCATTGATTGCAATGCCCACCAAAGTAGAGACAAAGGATTTGGCGACAGAGAAAGAGTTTACCCAAGTTTCTCTGGTATACTTGTCGAAGTATTTTTCGTAAAGCAGGGTGTCGTTGCGAATGACAAGGAAAGCTACCGTTTTACTCTCTTCAAGCCCTTCTTCGAAAATGAACTCCTCATCTTTCACTTTTAGTTTTGGAAAAATCAAGCTGTCTGTTCCAGTGGCGAACGTGTACAGGTTGGAGGGATCGTTCGCTACCGGTGCGTTTTTGAAGCGTTTGTAGTCATCAATGTTGGCAAAATTCCATTTGAAAAACCGCCCAACAGTGCACGCCGAAAAAAACACTGTGAGGATGACAAGGAGGCTGATGGTCTTGATTCTCTTCATACGTGTAGCCAACTTTCCAATTAATATGCCAATCATAAGAATGTCCCGTTTTCGGAAGATACGGGTTTAATTCACGCTTAATCCTGTTCGATTTTGGAGAAATTACTGTCCGATACCGATCAGTTAACCCAATGTTTTAGTGATCCGTGTAAATTAAGTGACTTAACGCTCTACTACTATGTTCAAGAACTACTTAGCCACTGCCTGGCGACATATCCTAAAAAACAAAAGCTATATCCTGATCAATACATTAGGACTGGGTATTGCACTGGCATGCTGCATGACATCGTACATTCTACTAGCATTCAATATTGAATTTAACAACTACTTCGCCGAGAAGGAAATCGAGAAGCTTTACACAATAAACACGCATTTTACTTCCGGTGAGAATGCGGATGCCATGCATGCTGTTGTTCCGCTTGCCATGGGACCTACAGCGTACCAGGAAATTGCCGGAATCGACCAATATACGCGCTTCTATAACGATGGTGGATACGTGCGTTTCGGAGAGAAGGCATTTAATGAAGGTATCGTACTCACTGATAGTACATTCTTCAAGATGCTTCCCATGAAGGTGATAAAGGGGGACATCAACAGTTTCAAAGAGCTCAACACCATTGTACTTAATGAGAAAATAGCCAATAAGTATTTCCCGGATGAAAATCCTATTGGGAAAGTGCTTACAGTCAATTTCCCCAACCTCATTGAAAAACAGTTAGTGGTTGGGGCGGTGATTGAGGAATTGCCGGTTAATACATCGGTGTATTTTTCATTGATGGTGAGGTATGAGCATTTCTTTGATATTTATGATGCTGACCGAAACAACTGGGGAGGATGGCGAGACCCTGCGCTAATTCTTGAAATCGGTAATGAAGCGAGCGTGGCAGAAATCGAGAAGCAACTACAGCCCTACGTAGCCATTCGCAACAAGATGAAAGAAGATGCGAAAGTCAAAAAATTTGAAATCATACCCTTTCAGAATACCCCCAACCAGGACGACATCATGTGGAGTCAGCTTAATCTAAAGATTTCGTCTATTCCCATTATTGTCTTTATTTCCATGGGAGCGATCATCTTATTAATTGCCTGTTTCAATCTGACAAACACTTCTGTTGCCATGGCAGCCAAGCGCTTCAAGGAGATCGGGCTCCGAAAGGTGGTGGGGGCTTCAAAGCTTCAGATTGTGTTTCAATTCCTGTTTGAGATGGTATTCGTAGTCCTGTTAGCCCTGATTTTTGGACTCATGATTGCCAGGATTTTGGCAGACGAATTCACTGAAATGTGGGGACTTCCATACGGACTGACAGACCTGGATGGGATCAACTCCTTCATTGCGCTGGTGGTACTGGTTTTCGTCGTTTCGATTATTGCTGGCATTTATCCAGCCTTACTAAGTACCGGATTTAAACCGATTTCGTTAATTAAGAGTCAGGCCAAGGTCAAAGGGAGCAGTTGGTTGAGCAAAATACTGGTGTCATTTCAGTTTACGCTTTCCATCATTGTCTTGATCAATGGCGTAGTGTTTACGCAAAATACAAAGTATCAGGAAAAGCTGAATTACGGCTTCAATTATCAGGATGTTCTGTCGGTGAACATTCAGGATGAAAGCCAATACAAGATTATGAAGAGTCAGTTGCTGCGGAATCCTAAAATAAAGGAGGTAGCCATCAGTCATCATCAGCTTGGTACAAGCAGCTACCCCTTTCCTGTGATGTTAGACACTACAGAATATCAGGCACAGCACATTGAATTTGGGGAGAACTTCTTCACTATGATGGGCATGGAACTTATCCAGGGTAGGTTTCCGGACTTGAACAATAAAACCGATGAGTTTGAGAGCATTGTGGTAAATCAGACATTTTTGAACCTTGCCGGAATCGAGGATCCTTTAAGTACGGTACTGGGTATCCGCGGAGAAAAAAGGAAAATTATCGGGGTGGTGGAAGATCATATTGACAACGTGTATCGCTCCGCTGAAGTCGAACCTTTTGTTTTCTATGCTTCTAAACGAAATGAGTATCACATCATGCTGGTGAAGAGTGATGTGGCAGATTTACCCGCTGTCAAAGCGGATGTGGAGAAGGTTTGGAAAAAAGAGTTTCCAGACAAGGCGTTTTTGGCGGAATTCCAGGAGGAATTGATGATGGGTGATTTCCGAGGGCTAAACACCAACATGAAAAAAATCTTTCTGTTTCTAACCATTTTGGGCGGTGTACTTTCCATCGCAGGCATTTATGCACTTTCCACTTTGCACATTGAAAAGAAAATCAAGGAAATTGGAATTAGGAAAGCATTAGGGGGTAGCATACAAAGTATCGTCAGGCTTCTTTCGCGGGATTTTGTGATCATACTTTCGATTGCAGCGGTTGTCGGTGGTGCCGGTGGGTTTGTCTTGTCTGGTGTATTATTGGATCAGATTTACGCATATCACATTGAGGTAAAGGCAATTGCAGTTATTGGGGGTGTGTTAGTTGTATGCCTTGCCGGCTTAGCAACCACAAGTACCAATATATTCAAAGCTGCAAAAGTGAATCCGGTTACCTCACTTCGAGATGAATAATTCGTTTGTTTTAGATACAAAAAAAGGCCTGCAATTGCAGGCCTTTTTGTTTAAGACCTTCGAGACTATTCTGATAGCGTGATGGTTCGCTCAACGGAGTTGAATGGACCCTCTATCAAATTACCTTCAACATCAATCAGCTCCAGCTTGATCGTGTTTTCACCCATTGGGAGGCCTTCGATGTAGTGTGGTGCCCATTCTTCCACCATAAATTCCTGGCCATTGATCGTCGCTTTGACTTTGTTTCCATCTGCAGAAAGTGTCTCATTCAATAGATAGAAATCCAGCATGACTTTTTGCGTGTCAGCTCCACTGTAGGTCCCTTTCGGGCGGCTGTAGAAAAGGTGGGGAGTGGTCAAGTCAGCTTCTGATGCCTCTACATCTCCGAGGGTAATGTTCTCGATGACGTAGGCACCTGCGCTTTTTACACTTTCATGATAAGATCTTGACAAAAAAGCTAAAACGACATAGTTGCCTGCTTCCAATTGGTCAGGTACGCTGGACATGTAGTGTGCGGCATAGGGTCCATTATTTACAATGTAGTGGATGTGTTGCCCTTTTCCGGAGTTTGCGATTCCCCGTGTATCAGCGTCTGCTGTCTGTGCGCCTAGCTCATAATTTGCAACGTCAAAGCTGTAGTTAAGCGAATACAAGGAGTCGGTCTCCTCGATTACCAAGTCGCTCTTGGTCAAGGTTGCATCCGGAAATTCTGGTGATGCAGGTGCCTTTGTCAGCGTTATCGGCGCTGCTACCTCCTCAGTTTCCGCTTCCGTCGCTGATTCGGAGCTGGAAGAGGATGTGGTGCATCCAAAGGCTAGCATGGCAATACCAAAGGCCATAAATAGTGTTTTTACGATTTTCATTTTCTAGGTTTTTTGGTTCTTACTTAATCCTCCAAAAGTAGGGTATATAGGTGATCAACAAAAAAAGCCATCAACCGTTTGGTCAATGGCTTCCATTAAATCGTTTTTTTGAACTAGTTGGCGGAAATCTCTTCGGTGTCTTTGTAACCAAAGAGCTCGTCCAAGCCTACCTCGTTAATTTCTCCATACGCTCGAAGCGCATTGAAATCAATTTTATCTCGAGCACCCACCAGTACGGTTACGTATTTTTGGTCTTTGATGAAGTCTTCATGGAAAGAAGAAAGATCTTCATAAGTCATTCCTTTGACTTTGCCGTAGATGTCAGATCTAATATCATAATCTAACCCTTTGTCTTGGGCACTGACATAGTTCCACAGCACTGCAGATCGGGTGATCCGCTCGCTCTCTATTTTGTTCAGAATGGCGCCTTTTGCAATATTGAAGGCTTCTTCTGACTCCGGCATATTGTTGATCAAATCCATCATCGCATTCATGGCCTCAGCTTGCTTATCCGCCTGGGTTCCCACGTACGCAAAAAGGTAGTTTGCTTTGTCTTTTTTCGAAGGCTGAGAGAAACTCGAAAAGACTGAATAAGCTAAACCTTGTGCTTCTCTGATTTCCTGGAAAACAATACTGTTCATACCTCCTCCAAAGTACTCATTGAAGAGACGTACGGCAGGTTCATTCCTAGCATCATAATTCTCTCCCTTAGCGAGAAAGACAATTTCTGTTTGGACCATGTCATAATCCGTCCAGTAGACCTTTGGATCAGTCACATCCATTTCTTCATATTGCTTTAGCTCGGGAATAGCATTAAACTCTTCGGGAACTGGATGATAACTTGCTAAGAAATTCCCCACAGCTTTTGACGATCTTGGGCCATAGTAGAGGATTCTGTGTGGGAGTTTTGTGATCCCTTTGATGATGTCTGTTAGCTCTTCGGCTTGTAGTTCTTGCAACTCATAGTTAGCCAAAACATCATTAAATGGATTCTTGGAGCCATATTTTCCGTAGTTGAACAATCCACTCCAAAGAATTTTTCCTTTGCTCTTCTTGTCATCCGAGCGTGATTTGAAGGTACGATCGATCATTTTGTTTAATGCATCCTGGTCTGCCTGTGGATTTGCAAGGAGACTCTCAAAAAGTTCTGTGGACTTTTCCATGTTCTCGTTAAGTCCGGACAAGGTCACATACGTCCGATCCGTAGAGGCAAAGACATTGAAACTGCATCCAAGCTTGTAAAGCTCTTTCTTAAATTCTTCTGCACTGTATTGATCAGTACCGATAAATTCAAGGTAATTCACCGCGATCGCCAACTTTGGATCTGCATTCTTCCCTAAATCAAGCAGATATGTTAATTCAAACAGCTCATTTTCTGTGTTCTGCTTGGCAATGACGTTTACATTGTTCACCGAGAATTCATTGATGTCCGCCTTGTAGTCAACAAACACGGGCGCTAGCTTATCTACTTCGGTATCGGCCAAGGATTGGTGAAAGTCAGATTTCGTATCTCTGTTTAGTGGCACTTTCGTAATCTCCGGTTTGTCTACTTTTTGCTTGTTCGGATCTTCTCCATTTCGCTTGTAGATAATTGCATAGTTTTCACCATAATTTGCGTTCGCAAATGCGATCAATTCTTCTTTAGTGATCTTTTCCATTTTCTCAATCTCCTGAATGTAGTCTGCCCAATCCATGTTGTTGGTGAAAGCCATCACCATGTCATTGGCTCGCGACCAATTATTTTCTAAGCCACGCATTTTTGACTTTTTGAAGTCCGTGATCACAGCATCCAGTAACCAGTCTTCGAATTCCCCTTTCTTCAGTAACTCGATTTGTTCAACTATGAGGTCCTTTACTTCCTCGAGAGACTGATTTTGTTTCGCGTTTCCGTAAATGGTGTGAATGGAGTAATCGTTGAAGTCGTTAACGAAAGATCCAGCATTCAGCACTGCTTGCTTTTGCTTTAAGTTGAGGTCAATCAAGCCTGCTTCGGCATTGTTCAGCAACATGTCTATCAGCTTTACTTTCAAATGATCTTCTGATCCAGTTCCGTCAAATCTGAATCCCATTTGCAGGAATTCTGCATCAGGTCCGTATACTTCAGCAACACGAGGTTCAGTAATGGGATCTTCTTCTACTTTAGTCCAGGTAGGAAGGTTGTTGTTTGGCTCCCAATCGCCAAAGTACTTATCGATGAGCTTAATGGTTTCATTGTAATCAATGTCACCGCTCATGCAGATTGCAACGTTGTTGGGTCTGTAGTAGGTGTCGAAATAATTCTTGATTTCCGTGATCGACGGGTTTTTGAGGTGGTCGATGGTGCCTATGACCGTCTGGGTCCCGTATGGGTGCTTCTTGAAAACCTGTGCATACATGGTCTCAAAAACCTTCCACCGGTCATTGTCGAGTGATCGATTCTTTTCTTCGTACACAGCCTCGAGTTCTGTATGAAAAAGCCGGTTTACGATCTTTTTGAATCTACTTCCCTCCAATTCAAGAAATCTGGGAAGTTCGTTTGCAGGCATATCCACTGTGTAGACCGTTCGGTCTTCTGTTGTATAAGCATTTAGCCCCTTGCCTCCCAACATGGAAATCATTTTGTCGTACTCGTTTGGAATAGCATATTCTGCTGCCTTGTTGGAGTAGGCATCGATATTGGCATAATAGGCCTTCCGCTCTGCGGGATCGTCTAATGTGGCATAGTAGTTAAACATTTGTTCGATGCTATCTAACATCACAACCTCCTCAGCGTAGTTCAAAGAGCCAAACTTGTCTGTCCCTTTGAACATCATGTGTTCTAAGTAATGTGCGAGCCCGGTGTTATCAGCTGGATCATTCTTCCCGCCAGCTTTGACAGGCGTAAAAATGTGCACTCTCGGAGCGTTATCGTAATCACTTAAGTACACTTTTAGTCCGTTATCTAGCGTGTAGATTCGGGTACTCATGGCATCACCTTCAACATACTCGTAGGTATATCCTTCTTCGGTGGCAGTTTTCGTTTCGTAAGATGCATTTTCGTTACCTGATTGACAGGAAGCAATGAAAATGACATTCAATACCAATAGTAACTTTTTCATAATGGGTTTTTGATTGAATTTATGGTAGGACGAAGGTCCTAAAATCCTTATCCTAAAACAAAAAAAGTCCGCTTAACTGCAGGACTTTTTGATAGATGGTTGTAAAGGATTGTGCGTATTGGATTCAGTTATCGCCCCTTAGAAAGTTTCTCAAGACATAGTTAAGAATTCCACCATGTTTGTAGTATTCCACATCTACGCCAGAATCCAAACGCAACTTTACTTGGAAATCAACGGATGTGCCATCTGGCTTGGTAGCTACAACATCTACTATTTTACCTGGAGTTAGGTCCTCATCCAGGCCCGTGATACGATAGGTTTCATGTCCGGTCAGACCAAGTGTTTCTTGATTTTCCCCTTCAAGGAATACTGCCGGTAAAACCCCCATTCCTACCAGATTGGAACGGTGAATGCGTTCAAAACTTTCTGTTATTACTGCTTTGACACCCAACAATTGTGTGCCTTTAGCTGCCCAGTCCCTGGAAGAACCTGACCCATACTCCTTTCCTCCAATCACGACTAAGGATTTGCCTGCATGCTGGTATTTCATGGAAGCATCGAATACAGTCATCTCCTCACCGGAGGGTATGTATGTGGTCCAGCCACCTTCTCGACTCGCTAATTTGTTCTTGATTCTGACGTTTGCGAACGTCCCCCGCATCATCACTTCATGATTGCCTCTTCGAGATCCGTAGGAGTTAAAGTCTCTTTTTTCGACCTGGTTTTCGACTAGGTATTTTCCTGCTGGATGCTCCGGCTGGAATTTACCGGCAGGTGAGATGTGATCTGTGGTGACCATATCTCCTAGTTGAAGCAATACATGTGCATCCAGGATGTTTTCGGGATTTGGAGCTGTTTCTGAGATATTTTGAAAGAAAGGTGCTTCCTGGATATAGGTGGATTCGCTATCCCAGTCATAGATCTTGCCCGTTGGAGCTTCGAGATTCCGCCATGTGTCATCTCCATCAAAGATGGTCTCATAGTTTGTTTGGTAATCTTCAGGTCGAAGGACGTTGGTCATCACCTCCTGGATCTCTGCAGAAGAAGGCCAGAGGTCTCTTAGAAACACCGGATTACCATCTTGATCTTTTCCTAAGGGATCGTTACTCATGTCAAAATCCATGGTTCCGGCAAGTGCATAGGCGACTACAAGCATCGGTGACGCGAGGAAGTTCATTTTGATGTTGGGGTGGATTCTGGCTTCAAAATTTCGATTACCTGATAAAGCCGAGCATACAACAAGGTTATTTTCTATAACGGCTTGCTGAACTTCAGGTATCATGTCACCGGAATTACCAATACAGGTAGTACAACCATAGCCAACCGTGTGGAACTTTAGCTTATCCAACTCTTTGGTTAGATCCGATTTGTCAAGGTATTCTGTCACTACCCGAGAACCGGGTGCCAGTGAACTTTTGACCCAGGGTTTTGTGGTAAGCCCTTTTTCGTTTGCTTTTTTGGCTACCAGACCCGCACCAATCATGACGCTTGGATTGGAGGTATTGGTGCAGGAAGTGATGGCTGCGATGACCACAGAGGCTTCATCCAGGGTGAAATCGCCGTGCTCTTTCGTTTTTACCGCAATGGACTGTCTTTTTGATCCGAAGTCGCTGAGAAGATGGTTGATTTGGCCTTTGGCTTCTCGAAGCAAGATTTTGTCTTGTGGCCTTTTCGGACCTGATATGGTGGGCTCTACTGTGCCTAAGTCTAGCTCGATCACGTCTGTGTACTCAATCGCTGCATTGTCGTCTCTCCATAGCAAGTTAGCTTTTGCATAGGCTTCTACCATGTCGATATGTGCCTCCGGACGACTCGTTCTACGCATATAATCGAGTGTTTGCGCATCGATTGGCCAGTGCGTATCGGTACACCCAAATTCTGGTGACATGTTAGAGATCGTGGCGCGATCTGTGACCGCTAAATTGGCTAGTCCCGGGCCGAAGACTTCCACAATTTTACCAACGACTCCGTAATCACGTAGCAGCCTGGTGATCGTAAGCACCAAATCTGTGGAAGTGGTTCCTTCCACCATCTTACCCGTTAATTTTAGGCCGATAACGTGCGGTAGGATCATATAGATAGGTTGACCAAGCATGGCAGCCTCTGCTTCAATGCCACCGACACCCCAACCGAGTACACCTATTCCGTTGACCATTGGCGTGTGTGAATCTGTGCCCACTAAGGTATCGGGGAAAAGGTACCCATCACGTTCTATGACGCCCTTTGCCAGATATTCTAAATTCACCTGATGACAGATGCCCATGCCTGGAGGCACAACCGTGAAATTGTCAAATGCCTGCTGGCCCCATTTCAGAAGCTTGTAACGCTCTGCATTTCGTTGGTATTCGAGATCCACATTTTTTTGATAAGCGTCAGGTGTGCCAAAATGATCGACTACTACAGAGTGATCAATTACCATGTCAGCAGGCACGACTGGATTGGTCTTCGAGGTATCCTTCCCTTTTCTTGCCACCTCAGCACGAATGGAGGCAATGTCGACCACTGCCGGAACACCTGTGAAGTCCTGCATGAGTACGCGGGCTGGTGTGTAGGGGATGTCTTTTTTTCCGGCTGTATCCTTCCAGTTGAGTACCGTGTGAATGTGCTCCTCCGTTACGGCAAAATCATCGTAGTTGCGAATGACATTTTCCAACAGGATTCGAATGGAATAAGGGAGTGTTTTAACAACGGGATGCTTCTTTGCTAGCTCGAAAAGGCTAAACCATTTGTGCGTTCCAAGTTGTGACTGAAGCTGTTGTTCGATACCGAGAATGTCTTGGGGCATAACTGTAATTCGTTTAAAATATGGTATGTAAATAAAGGTAACACTAAAATGCATTCTTTGGATTCCAACTTTGTATGGAACCAATGGCTAGCTTTACTGGGAGGAGCTAAGAATGAAATGAAGAGCACTACAAATAACCCAGGTTTTGAAGTCATACCCGTTCCGGTGGCACTCGCTAAAATTCCGGCAATGTTGCGCAATCCCATTCCGGTCGTGTTCCGAAATCTGGAAAAGTACGGTGATCCTTACGGTGTACAAATGGGCGGCCAACTAGCGGTCATAACCACTCGACCTTCGATAATCCAGCACTTTTTGCAAAAGAATCATAAGAATTATGCCAAGTCTGATATTCAGACCGAAAAGTTGGCAAGGTTTCTAGGAAAAGGTCTTCTCACATTGGATGGCAATGAATGGTTAAAGCAGCGTAGGTTGATTCAGCCTGGATTTCACAAGCAAAGAATCATGGCAATGCAGACCAACATGGAGGGCACCTCGGCTCAGCTATTTCAGGAATTAGGAAAAGAGGTAGGAGCAGAGTCAAAGGTGATAGACATGAAATCGTTCATGATGCGAATGGCATTTATGATGGTTTCAAACGCGCTCTTCAGCGGTGTTGCTTCTGATCGACAATTGAATGGGATACGCGATGCTATTGGTTGCTCCCAGGATGCCCTTGTAAAACTGCTCAGGTTGCCTTTTCTGGAGTGGTGGCTAAACCGTACCCTGGTGCCTAATGCGCTGAAGAAAGTAGATCAATCCTGCAGAGATCTGTTTGAGCTGATTAATCAAAGAAAAGAAGGTGGAATTCAAGGTGATGGTGACCTGCTGGATATGCTTCTCGCAGCTCGATATGAGGACACCGGTGAGTTGATGACGGATCAACAATTGATTTTCGAATTGCTGGTCCTGTTCGTGGCCGGACATGAAACCACCGCCAATGCGTTGACCTGGGCTACATTTTTGTTAGCCCAAAATCCTGAAGTAGTCATGAAACTGCGTAGCGAAGCTGCAAGTGGTAGAGATGAATATTTGATGCAAGTGATCAATGAGGTGCTCCGCATGTATCCCCCTGCTTGGATTACCGATCGACTTTCTCTTGCTGAGGACGAGATCGATGGTATATCTATTAAACCTAGAACACTGATGGCTGGTTTTATCTACGGCACACATCATCAACCCAGTTTTTGGGCAAATCCTGAGGTATTTAATCCGGATCGCTTTGCAACAGGTTCGGAGCATGCCCCTTTTTCCTTCCTTCCGTTCGGTGGAGGTCCTAGGTTGTGTATTGGGATGCAGTTTGCCTTGATGGAAATGAAGATCGTACTGGGGAATCTCATCGAACATTTTGATTTTGAGGCAGTAGATCCAAATGCGGTGAGGATGAAACCGCTGGTGACGCTAGGAATGCGGGATACCCTGCCTATACGAATGCAAGTAAGATAGGAGCCCTAGCGTGGTAGGACTCCAAGCTGTTTTTAACGTGGTTCTAGAAATTATCGTAGTAGGTAAAGTCTTCCGTAATAAGGCCATCTTCCACTTTAAAGATGGTACAAATGGGAAGAGCAAACACCTCTCCCGAAGGATCTGTGCCCGTAGATATGAATTCCACGATAATATGCTGCTTTCCTGCTGTATGTACGGTGACAACCGAATCTTTTACATCGGGAATAAGCTGACTTAGTTCAGTGTATTCTTGAACAATATCCTCTCTGGTGCGAAGGTGTACTCCGTCACCCAAAACAGGGCTTTTGAAAAGTGCTTTTTCATGATAAAATGAAGATAAGCCCTTCCAGTCGTGTCGATTGAAAGATTCAAAGTAGTCTTTGATGAACTGTTCTGTCTTCTCATTTTCTTTTGGATAGGTAAATGACGTAAGCAAAATCAATCCAATACATGCAGTGAATAGGTAGATGTTCGTTTTCATAGTGATCGTTTTTTCATTAAGACGACCAGCAGATTCCAAACTGGACAATCTTTAAAAGAATTTTGAAATAGGTGTATTTTAAGGCACAGTTTCAGTAGGATTTTACCGCCATATTATGGGTCAATTTGTCCGGAATAAAGCGACGGAAAAACCTCCTCGGACCACTCGGGATGAAAATCGGGAAGCTCTCTTTCAGTCGTTTGGAGCCGCTCGTTTTGGATCTCTTAACTAATCCAGAGTACAAGAAAAAGGCAACCGAAATGGCCGTCACCATGTAAAAGGAAGATTTTGATGGTGATCTATTTGACTTGATTCTGAAGCTGTGAGTAGTTTAAGGCGTAAATACCCATCATCCCATTCAATCTTTATAAGTTTGAAACATGGAAGTACTTGGAGTAGATATTGGAGGAACTGGGATTAAAGGTGCCATCGTAGATACAAAAAAAGGGCAGCTACTGACAGAAAGAATGCGAATCCCTACACCTCAACCCGCCACCCCAGCCGCGGTTATCAACACCATTAAGGAATTAATAGATCACTTTCAATGGCACGGAGTAGTAGGATGTGGTTTGCCCTCTGTGGTGGTGCACGATGTTGTTCGTACCGCTAGTAATATTGATGAGTCTTGGATTGGACTTAATGCAGCGGAGGAAATCAAAAAGATGACGGGGTGTCCAACGCATTTGGTCAACGATGTTGACGCAGCCGGATTGGCAGAGATGAAATTCGGTGCAGGGAAGGGGACCAAAGGGGTGACCATCATGCTTGCGGCTGGAACAGGCTTAGGTTCTGCCTTATTCTTAGACAAGAAATTGCTTCCCAATACGGAGTTTGGTTTCATCATGGTGAACAGAGAAATCGAAACGGAGTATTATGCAGCGAATTCGATTCGCGAAAAAGAGAATTTGGATTGGGAAACCTGGGCCGGTAGACTGAACGAAGTGTTCCTTCGACTTGAAAGCCTTTTCTTCCCGGATTTATTCATCCTAGGCGGAGGTGTCAGCAAGAAGTTTGATCTCTATAAGCAGTACTTTGACTTAAGCACAAAACTTGTTCCGGCAGCAAATAGAAATCATGCAGGCATCATCGGAGCAGCTTTGGCCGCAAAAAGCGAAGGGCTTAAGGTATAGTTCCATAGAGATGGGAGTCTTAAAATGAATTCATCCCAACGACAAAAATCCCAAACCAGTATTGGTTTGGGATTTTTCTTTGTTGATGCAAACTTGCAGAGAGCGTTACCCTACCAGTTGCTTGCTTGATGGTCTGAATTTTGTAAGATTGATTCCGTCCACTGCAGCCTCATACTCCTCCATTTTTGGTGTTCTTCCCAATATGGTGGACAGGACTACCACCGGTGTAGAGGAAAGTAAAGACTCACCTTTTTTATCCTCCCCGTCTTTCACAACACGTCCTTTAAACAAACGAGTCGAAGTGGCCATGACCGTGTCGCCAGGTTCTGCTTTTTCCTGGTTACCCATGCATAGATTACATCCCGGACGTTCCAGGTATAGAATATTTTCGTACTTGGTTCGGGCTGCTCCCTTGGGCGCGTCATCGTCGAATTCAAACCCTGAGTACTTCTTCAGTACTTCCCAATCGCCTTCTTCCTTAAGCTCATCTACGATATTGTAGGTAGGAGGAGCAACAACAAGGGGAGCCTTAAATTCCACCTTACCTTGCTGTTTTTCTACGTTCTTCAGCATTTGTGCCAAAATTTTCATGTCTCCTTTATGCACCATGCAGGAGCCTACAAAGCCGAGGTCGACTTTCTTCTCGCCCCCATAGTAGGAGAGCGGGCGGATGGTATCGTGCGTGTATCTTTTGGAAACGTCCAGGTTATTGACATCTGGATCCGCAATCATCGGCTCTCCAACAATATCCAGATCCACTACTACTTCAGCGTAGTACTTCGCGTCTGCATCTGGCCGTAAAGCAGGTTTATCTCCCGACCTAATCTCTGCTATTCGTCGATCGGCAATGTCCACTAAGCCCTGCAATACCTGCTGCTCATTGTCCATACCTTTTTGGATCATGATTTGAATTCGGTCTTTGGCAATTTCCAATGACTCAATCAAGGTTTCATCTTCAGAGATGCAGATAGAGGCTTTAGCCTTCATTTCCGCAGTCCAATCGGTAAACGTAAACGCTTGATCTGAAGTCAGGGTACCGATGTGCACTTCTATCACCCTTCCCTGGAAGACGTTTTCACCATCATATTGATGAAGCATCTGTGCTTGCGTAGCATGCACCACATCACGAAAATCCATATAAGGCTTCATCTCGCCTTTAAAAGTCACTTTCACGGACTCAGGAATCGGCATGGAAGCCTCACCTGTGGCAAGTGCAAGTGCCACCGTTCCGGAATCCGCTCCAAAAGCCACACCCTTTGACATTCGTGTGTGGGAGTCACCTCCGATAATCACCGCCCAATCGTCAACGGTAATGTCATTCAATACTTTGTGGATTACATCAGTCATTGCGTGGTATTGCCCTTTTGGGTCACGACCTGTAATCAGCCCGAAGTCGTTCATGAATTTCATGAGCTTCGGAATATTAGCTTGTGCCTTCTTGTCCCAGACAGAGGCGGTATGGCAACCCGATTGATATGCCCCGTCCACGATAGGAGAGATGGTTGTTGCAGCCATTGCTTCCAACTCCTGTGATGTCATCAAGCCGGTGGTGTCCTGCGAACCAACAATGTTGACTTCAACTCTCACGTCTGAGCCCGCATACAATGTCTTGCCCGGAGTTGTACCTACGGCATTTCGGTTGAATATTTTTTCAACGGCAGTAAGCCCTTGTCCTTCGTGTGAAATTTCTTTGGAAGGTGCGTAGACCACCGGTGCTTCAATCCCTAAGGCTTTTGCAGCAAATGTTTGCAGTTTTTTACCAAACACAACAGCGTATGAACCACCTGCTTTGATGAATTCAACTTTTTGTGGTGTCAGGGAACTGGATATATCAATGAGCTC
This sequence comes from uncultured Roseivirgaceae bacterium, assembly GCA_964593185.1. Taxonomy (GTDB): domain Bacteria; phylum Bacteroidota; class Bacteroidia; order Cytophagales; family Cyclobacteriaceae; genus Ekhidna. The sequence continues at coordinate 4,516 of CAZQJU010000044.1, read as the reverse complement.
TTGATCACCATGATAGAGTTTCTTTTCTCTAGTGTTGATCGTAAGTACTGTGCCAGTTGCGACGGAATAGGCCTCCTCCAAGATAGGCTCCCCATCCGCATCTGTGACATTGTTGCCATCTGCGTCTTTTTTCTTCACCCAGTTTTTGAGGTCTATACCGATACCTCCCGTCACCCCAACAGTGGTGAGAAAGATGGGTGAAATACCATTCGTGCCCGCAATGATCGGTGCGATGTTGATGAAAGGTACGTAAGGGCTAGCCTGAATTCCGGTCCATAAAGCCACGTTATTCACGCCGGACATTCTGGATGAACCGACCCCCATGGTGCCCTTCTCAGCAATTAGCATGACCCGTTTGTCCGGATGCTTTGCTTTTAATTCAGTTAAAGCCTGTTGCATTTCTTTGTTGTGCTCGAAAATGCATTGACCGTGCAACTCACGATCTGATCTTGAATGAGCGTCTGCCCCTGGAGACAATAAGTCCGTAGAAATATCTCCTTCACCAGCGATAAACGTGACCACCTCAATCTTCTCGTCTACATCCGGCAATTGGGTAAAGAACTCTGCTTTCGCATAGCTCTCCAACAGTTCCTTCGCTACACTGTTTCCTGCGTTGTATGCCTCTTCTAAGCGTGCAGTGTCAGCCTCATACAAGAAGACTTGTGTTTTCAGGACGTTTGCTGCCTTTTGGGCAATATCAGCCTCGTTACCGAGCGCCAAATCAAGTAAGACTTCCACCGAGGGTCCTCCTTTCATATGCGACAGCAATTCAAAGGCGAACGTGGGAGTAATTTCTTCAACGGAAGATGAACCAAGGATAATCTCCTTCAAGAACTTGGCCTTTACACCTGCAGCACTTGTTGTTCCAGGTAGCGTATTGTAGATGAAAAAGTGAAGCGCATCTTTTCGATTGGAATTACTCTCGTCTTTGATCTGATCAATGATCTCACCTAACAATGCAGCATCATCTATAGGTTTTGGATGCAGACCTTGATTTTTACGTTCTTCAATTTCGTTAAGGTAGTCGGCGTATATGCTCATGCTATCGTTTTTTGTCTTTAAGTGACCTCTGTGTACTAGCAACAAAGATAATCCAATGTTGGTTTGTTGGCAGCGTTGACAGTGATGCAAAATACCTCAGAACTACTAATGCTTCAGGCTACTTTCTCACCTTTTGCTGCAGTCCACAAACGATACCAATCTTCATGACTTAGGTCGATCTCCATTGCTTCCATTGCTGACTTCACCCGTTCCACTTTTGAGGTCCCTAAAACAGGAATGATTCCGGAAGGGTGTTTTCGCAAAAAAGCAAGCAATAGTTGATCCGGGGAAGCTCCGTAGTGTTCTCCAAGCTCCTCTAATACTTTTCTTATTCGTACAAATTGGTCTTCCTCCCCGGAGAAGACTTGGCCACCTCCGAGCGGTGACCAGGCAGCAGGTTGTATCTTTTTATGCAATAGGTGATTAAGACTACCATCTTCGAAAGGACTTAGGTGTGTCAAGGAAATTTCAATTTGGTTGGTCGCTACCTCCGTATAGGATGTGAGGATATCCAGCTGGTGGGTTAGAAAATTTGAAACGCCAAAATGAACGATCTTCCCCGCCTCCTTTGCTTTGCTAACGGCCTCGGCGATTTCATCAAAATTCATTAAGAAATCGGGTCGGTGTATGAGGAACGTATCAATTTTGTCCAATTTTAAGTCCGCCAACGATCGATCAATGGAGTTGAGGATATAGTCTTTGGAGGAGTTGTAATGCTTTATGCCAAGCTCAGGCCTATTTTCGGACGGGTACGCAATGCCGCATTTTGTCGTAACCCGCAGCTTACTTTTGAGGTCAGGACGCATAGAGATTACCTCACCGAAATCTGCCTCCGTGGTGTGTCCCCCATAAATGTCAGCATGATCAAACTCATTCACGCCAAGGTCAAGGCATCCATCTATGAATGCCTCCAGTTCATTTTTGCTGTACTTGGCGCCCCAGGTGCCCAGCTTCATACAGCCAATAAGGAGTGGTTGTGTATACATGTCAATTTAGGTTGATTAAAAATTCAAGCGTGTCAATATTATCTGCATAATCCCATAGCTCTGGTTTTTGAGCTGTGCCAAACGGAACATAGCCTCTGCCCACGATGCATTGTATTTTATCTTGATGTTGGTCCAAAACTGCCTGGAGCGTACTCAAGGAAGTATATTCTTGATGGTACAGTACGCTTATTGGGGATACAAGTTCATCGGTGGTGGTGAGTAGTAGATAGCCTGTGTCTAAATGTGGTGTTTTGTTGACCAGGTAAATCGACTTATGATACTCGTAGTTATTGCAGTACTTGTTGTGATGAACAATGTCCTTAAACCCTTCAAAGTGGGGAAATGCATGGCGAATATCATACCCACTTGGCGTAAAAACCTTCGAGACGTTTCTACATCCAAGGCCGTAGTAAAAGAAAATGTCTTCCGCTAATTTCGCTAGCTCATTTCCCGTTTCCGTACCTGTCAGAATAGCTACCGAAGTGCGATTCTTGCGAATGATGTGTGGGATGTTTTTGAAATAATACTCAAAGTAGCGAGCAGTATTGTCGCTACCGGTGGCTATCACTGCATCGATTTCCGTCAGTTTTTCTCGTAGTTCCAGGTTCTTTTTAAAACGAGGTTCAATCTCAATGATCCATTCAATAAGGGTATGAGTCAAAAACTGGTCATCACTGCTGGCTTTGACTGCTGCAAAATTCCCAGAAATCAAGACCGACAGTAAATCATGAAACCCTACCAGTGGAATATTTCCTGCCATGACGATACCAACAATTTTTGGAACATGCTTCTCGAGTTCATAAGCCGAAGTCCATTTCTTGAGTTTCACCTCCTCTAGCATGAAGGCAATTCCTTGTAGGGCATTTTGAACACTTTCAACAGAGAACCACCCATTTTGCGATTTGGCTTGCTGAGCCAGTATAGCCACTTCTTCATCATTAAGGCTTCTCAACTTATTACCAAGCTCCACGAATGCTTGAATTCTCTCGTTTTTTTGCATAAAAGTGTGAATTTGTCTGACAAAGCCTGTTGGGACGCAAACTTATCTCCATTAATTTTGTTGCAGGTAAGGAATAGAATAAAAGGACAGTTTTATGGCGATTATTATTACTGATGAATGCATCAATTGCGGTGCATGCGAACCGGAATGCCCTAACACAGCTATCTACGAAGGAGGAATAGAATGGAAATGGGCGGATGGAACAGATCTTCAAGAGATAGAAATGGAAGATGGTTCTTCAGTAGATGCAAAGGAAATTCAAGAGCCGGTTTCCGACGAATTTTACTACATCGTCCCAGGTAAATGTACAGAGTGTACAGGTTTTCACGAGGAGCCACAGTGTGCTGCTGTGTGTCCCGTAGATTGCTGTGTACCTGACCCGGACTATGTGGAAACACTGGAAGAATTACAAGCGAAAAAGGCCTGGTTGCACCTGTAAAAACAGGCAGGCTAACTCATTTTTTTTCTTTTGATCAAGTAAGCTCCCAAGATCTTATCGTACGTGTCATTGGTGTTGACTGGAACAAAGTCAATTTTCATCATTCCACATTTGATTTTAAGGTCATGGTAATACCCGCGCATTGCTTCTTGGTAGCTTTCTTTTAACTCGAAGGGATTCACTTTGATGGACTCATTGGTTTCAATATCAATGAATTTGTATGGGCGATCTTCAAATTCAAAGTTGAGCTCACTCTTGTAATCCGAGACATGAAAAAGTATAACCTCATGCTTGTTGTGTTTCAAATGTTGAAGCGCACTCAGCAACTCTTCCTCATGTACATTTTGAAACATGTCTGAGAAAATGACAATAAGCGATCTTTTGTGAGACTTTTCAGCTATTTGATGGAGCACAGAGGAAATGTCTGTTTTTGAGGTTGGATCATCTTCCGGCAGTGCAGCTAGCTTCGTTAATAAGCTGTTTAGATGCACGTTGGTACTCCGTAGATCTGTTTCAGTTTCGAGATGATCCGAGAAAACAGACAATCCTACCACGTCACGTTGCTTGGTTAGCAAATAGGCCAAAGCAGATGCTGCAAAAATGGAAAAGCGGAGTTTGTCCTTCCCAGGCCGTGGATAATGCATGGAAGCTGAATTGTCGATTAAAATGCGGCACCTAAGGTTGGTTTCCTCCTCATATTGTTTGGTGAAAAGCTTATCTGTTCGGGCATAAACCTTCCAGTCAATGTGTTTGGTGCTTTCTCCAAAATTGTAAAGCTTGTGTTCCGCGAATTCAACTGAAAAACCGTGATACGGCGATTTGTGTAATCCGGTAATGAAACCATCTACCAGTTGCTTGGCAATCAGCCCTAGATTCTCATATTGATTTATATCCGAAATATTGATTGACATAAATTATCTCAAAAACGGGTTACACAATGGGGTGTTGTTGATAAAATGGGAGAATACCTTATATTTAGCCCGATTTATCTACAAACACCTAACACAAATATCTACAACGTGGAAGAGAATAACGAAAAAGGAAGAGACG
>CAZQJU010000043.1:0-30189 GCA_964593185.1 uncultured Roseivirgaceae bacterium | reverse complement strand
CCTCCTAACCCTAAAGGGTACGCTCATTACTTCCTGCTAACAACAAAATAAATAAATATTGTTAATGGTTCAAATAAGCATTTACAATGGGACTTTGACAACTTTAAACATGTAAATCATGTATCATTGATGAGATGAAAGTACTGAGCACAAATATCAAATACGCACTTACCTGCACGTTGATTCTTGCGCTCTTTGTATCGGCTCCGGCTGAAGCTGCTGATTCATTCCAAGAATCAAAAGAGGAGGTTGAAGAAACCAAACTTTTTGTTCGGGTCACACAATCAGTCAGACAAAAGCCGCGAAAAAAATCAAATGCACCCGCCTCTGTTCGTACACCTGAAATTCTTGAAGAACACCTTCCTTACTGCGTACCATCGCAGTCACCAAAATATATTCTCTACTGTAATTTGATTTTCTACGAGTAACGTTTCCGCATGGCTTCACCATTGCCCTTTCGTAGAGACAATTAAAAAATCAAATTTATTTCGAAATGAAAACGAACTTTAGAATCAGTTCTGAAGATGCAACTTTTATGCTTCAGAACGAGAATGATATCATTGAATGCGAAGAAAAAAGACAATTAAGAATACACGATTTGAGAAGAGCTGCAATTCTCGGCACAGTGTACAATACCGAATGCAGGATTGAGTTTGAAGATAAATATGGAGAGGTTAAAGATGAGGTTTTAACCGTCATAGGCGTCACTGATAAAAATGTGATTGCCAAGAATCACAAACTAATTCCTATTCACAAGATTTCCCGAGTAGTAGTCTAAATGTTAGTACGCCTCGAATTCGTTCGAGGCGTCTATTCTTTGCCTTCTCGCCTAAATGCTAGGTGATTCTCAGAAGAGTTTTCTTCATCATAGTAGTACCCACCGTAGTCAAACCCCCGTAAATCTTCCGGATTAGTGATTTGGTGTTCCACCATGAATCGAGACATTAATCCCCTTGCCTTCTTGGCATAAAAAGAAACGATCTTGTATTTTCCGTTTTTAAAATCTTTAAAGTCCACATTGATCACTCGTGCTGGTATGTCTTTCTTGTCTACCGACTTAAAATATTCATTGGAAGCGAGATTGAGGATGATATCATCTCCCTGCTCCTCGAGATCTTTGATCAAGAGATTCAAAATGGTGTTGTCCCAGTATTGGTATAGCGTCTTGTAATCATCAAAGACCAACTTTGTACCCATCTCCAGTCGATAGGGCTGAATCAAATCTAACGGCCTTAACAGACCATACAATCCAGATAGAATTCGTAAATGCTTGGTCGCGAAATCCATCTTCGCTTCGTCAAACGTGGCCGCTTGCAAACCTTGGTAGACATCTCCATTAAACGCGAGTGCTGCAGGTCGGGCATTATCTTCGGTGTGGCCAGCTTCAAAGCTTTTGTAGCGATGCACGTTCAGACCGGCTAGTTGCTGACTAATACTCATCAACTCCTTCACTTCGTCTACAGACTTTTGACGCATGACTTCAATAAGCTCATTGGTATGGTCCATCAGTCTTGGTTGCGTACCTTGAAAATGTACTTCTGATTTAAAATCAAGGTTTTTTGCTGGGGATACTACTGCAATCATATTTTTTTAACTTTAAACAATGGGCAATGGTTCAAACGAAATTAGCACACGATCTGGTGATAATAAAGGTTTTATTCATGCCGTGATGAATCAGGATCTGGAGGCAGTTCAATATTACCTTTCTATTGGGATGGATGTAAACTTTTTAGATCCTGAAATCATGACAAGCCCATTGATCGAGGCCGTTCGACTCCACAATAGGCCAATGATTACACAGATGCTAGCGCATGGGGGTAATCCAAACATCACCTCGCAGTTAGGGGAGTCAGCAATCGGTATCGCCAAAAGGACAGGTGATCAAGAGCTGCTATCCGCAATGGGCTATGATGCGTCTTATCTGTCGCGCTTCATCAGTTTCTGTAGAAAACTTTTCAGCTGAAGCTTGCCGTCCTCTTCTCCTTCAAATCGCTCCAAAAGTTCAAAGGCACGATCATAGTACGCATTCATCTTTTCTTGCGTAAGCTCGTAGATTCCGATTTCACCGTAGACCCCTTTTACCGCTTCTACTTTTTCATCTACATCAAATTCTTTACGCTCCAGCCAATTGGTTAGCTCCTGTTTTTGCGATGGCGTTGCAAGCTCAAGCGCCTTAATCAGCAGGTACGTCTTCTTGTTAGATACGATGTCTCCACCTACCTGCTTGCCGAACTTTGCCTTATCTGCGTAGACATCCAGGAGATCGTCCATCAACTGAAATCCAATTCCTGCTTGCTCACCAATGGAATTGAGTTGATGCAGTTTTTCCGCATCCATACCCGCTAAGATTCCTCCGTATTCCAAGCTGAAACCGAGCAGTACTGCAGTTTTCAGTCGAATCATCTCGATGTATTGCGCCTCTGAGACCGTCTCCAACGATTCGTAGTTCATGTCGAGCTGCTGGCCTTCACATACCTCCACAGCACATCGATTGAACTTTTGAATGGCTTCTCCTAATCGGTCATGCGGCATCTTCAAGATGAGATCATACGCCTTTACCATCATGGTATCACCGCTTAGAATTGCCACGGTCTCGTTCCACTTCTCATGCACCGTGGGCTGCCCTCTTCGAATAGGTGCTTTGTCCATGATGTCATCGTGCATGAGGGTAAAATTGTGAAACAACTCCACCGCCAGTGCAGGCTCCATAATTTCCTCTAAGGATGATTTTCTTAAACCATACCCCAGTAAAACCAACATGGGCCGCAAGCGCTTGCCTCCAAGGGAAAGCATGTAGCGTATGGGATCATAGAGGTTTTGCGGCTCACTTCCAATGGATAGTCCCTCGAGCCTATTTTCAAGTTTTTGAATCAAATCAGTCATTGGCTGCAATGATAAAGCCAATTCTTCCCTAATTGTTTTCCAACTCGCCTTGATTCATGATTTCGTTTTGATGATCGATGGACTCTTGATGCACTGCATTCAGATATCGAATCATGAATTTTTCTGATAACCCTTGCAGGGCTCCTTTTTTGGATGCCTTCTCAATGATTTCCTCCCATCGATTTGTCTGCAATATTGTCACGCCCTTTTCCTTCTTTACTTCTCCGATATCTTCCGCAATTTTCATACGCTTACCAAGAAGCTCCAGAAGTTCATCGTCCACCATATCTATCTGTCGTCTTAAATGATCGAGCTTCTCGTTGAGCTCCGCATCTTTTACTTCCGGCTTTCTCACAGTAAAATGTGCTAGCATCTCGTCCAGTCGGTCAGGAGTCACCTGCTGCTTTTTATCACTCCACGCATTGTCAGGATCTACATGTGACTCTATCATCAGCCCTTCGTAGTTCATATCCAGTGCTTGCTGAGAAATCGGTTGCAATAATTCACGATTCCCTGCAATGTGACTTGGATCGCATAGCATCGGAATTTCCGGAAATCTTCGCTTCATCTCTACGGCCAACTGCCACTTGGGCTCATTTCTGTAGATACTGGTCCCATGTTGGGCAAAGCCTCGGTGGATCATGCCCAGTTTAGTGATTCCGGCTTTATTCAGACGTTCAAGCGCCCCTTGCCACAAGTCAAGATCCGGATTTAGCGGATTTTTGACAAAAACAGTAGCATCCGTTCCTTCAAGTGCATTTGCAATTTCCTGGACGGAAAAAGGATTCACAGTAGTCCTGGCACCAATCCACAGTATATCAACGCCCGCTTTTAAGGCTTCAAATACATGATTGAAATTGGCTACCTCCACGGAAATCAGTAGGCCTGTTTCTTCTTTTGCCTTGCGCATCCACTTCAGTCCTTCGCTGCCAATACCTTCAAAATTGTTTGGTCGTGTTCGTGGTTTCCAAATACCTGCTCTCAGAATATCTACTTTGCCAGTGGCAGCTACTTGTCTGCACGTCTCTAAGGTTTGCTCCTCTGTTTCTGCGCTGCAAGGCCCCGATACAATGACCGGTCGCTTCTTCTGAAATAATTCAATTGGTTCTGTCTTCATTTTCTATCTACTTACAAGAGTTTCTATTTATGTTTTATTGTGGGTCACCTGACCCGATTCTTTCTAATACTTCATTCCAAACAGGAACGTCGCTACACAGCGAAAATCGAATGTGTTTGTTACCTTCTGACCCAAAGACCGTACCCGGTGGAATGAAAATCTGGTAACGCTCCAATAGGTGATCGGCAAAGCGCTCTGAGTTTTCCCACCGAGCCGGAATGGTACACCAAGCAAACATCCCGACCTGATCTGTGTCATAGGAGCATCCCAACTTTTCTGCAATCTCAAACACCAGTGTTCGGCGCTTCCGGTATTGTTCGTTTAAGTCAACATACCAGGAGTCTGGTAGCTTCAGTGCAGCAATGGCTGCCCGCATGACAGGTTTGAACTGCCCAGAATCCATGTTGCTCTTAAAAGTCAAAATTGCCTGAAGCAACGCTGCATTCCCTGCTAAGGCTCCTACTCTCCACCCTGCCATGTTATGAGCTTTAGATAAACTGGCTAGCTCAAGCACCAAATCCTCCGGACTTCTATCTTTCAGAATACTCTTCCGTTCTTCTGTCAGGATAAAACCGTATGGATTGTCATTTACAACAACGATTTCGTGCTTTCTTGAAAACTGCAGAAGTCGTTGAAATAAGTCGTTAGTACCATCCTTTCCTGTAGGCATATGGGGATAATTGACCCACATAATCTTGACCTTGGAAAGGTCCATGGAGGCTAACTGATCAAAATCAGGAAAGTAGTTATGCTTTTCGCTAAGCGAGTAGTACACCAAATCCGCTCCAGCCATCCTGGAGGCACTTGAGTAGCTTGGATAGCCGGGATTCGGAACCAAAACTTGATCTCCTTGATTTATGAGCGCCATTGAGATGTGCATTATGCCCTCCTTGGAGCCAATCAACGGAAGCAACTCTGTTTCAGGATCCAGATCCACAGAAAAGAATTTTTCATACCAATCAGCAAATGCCGTTCTTAGCTCAGGAATCCCTTTGTACGATTGATATTGGTGGTAGCCGGTTTCGTTAAGTCCTGCTATGAGCGCTTCTTCGACCTCCTTGGCAGGTGCCAAGTCCGGACTACCAATCCCCAGATTTAGCACGTTGATGCCTTGAGTGCGTAAATCTGCAATCTCCCTGAGCTTTCTGGAGAAATAGTACTCTTTAACTTCACCCAATCGGTCCGCTGTCAATTGCTTACCCATGCGTTTCTCCCTTTTTATAAATTCCCAAAATCTCAAAAGTCAGTGCCAACCTATTCATAATGGTTTCAAGATCCTTGAGCTGAGCAAGTTCACCGATTTGCAATGTTGCAAAGAACCCGTACAGGGTATTCTTACTTGGAACGGGATGTGACTGAAGCTTGCTTAAATTGATCCCGAGCCCACTAATGATGGTGAGTGTTTGTGCTAGTGATCCCGGATCATGACTTGTCTGAAAATAAACAGAAACCTTGTTAGCATCAGGGATAGGTTTACCACCCTTCTTTTGAAGAATCAAAAAACGCGTGTAATTCAAATTATGATCCTCAATGCCCGCTTTGATGATTTCCATCCCATATTCCTTCGCTGCCTGATGACTTGCAATTGCTGCGACATCTTGTCGTTCATGTTGCATGATTTCTTTTACACTGCCGGCGGTATCGAAGGACTCAACGAGTTTGATCTCAGGGTACTGAGCAAAGAACCCTGCACACTGCCGTATCGCCATCTGATGAGAGTGCACTTCCTTAATATCCATCAACTTCGCACCTGGTTGGGCAATGATGTTCATCCGTACCCTCAAGCCAACTTCCCCAACAATTTCCACGGGATTTTTTCGAATCAGATTGTAGTTTGGGATGATGGAGCCAGCAAGGGAATTTTCGATGGCCATGATACCTACTTCCGCAGCGCCCTGGATTGTTTCAGTGATTACATCCTGAAACGTATCACATTCAATCAGTTCAGGAACTTCATGAAAATACAATTCTGCTGCCTCGTGATGGAAGCTGCCTTTTAAACCTTGTATGGCTACTTTCTTACTCATTTGCAATAAAAAAAGCCTCCTTATTGGGAGGCTTTTCAGATGTTTATTTTTACTAACTCATGTTATAGCCACCCCGTTTTATCTGTTGGATAAAAAAAGTAATAGCTAAAAAATGTGTTCATTGTTTTCATTTCGAGGCCAAACTAAATTCTTTAATCGTTTAAAAACAACAAAAATTTGAATTAATGATCACAACTGCCTATCGGTGATCCGTCAGGGGCCTTGATGGGATCTGGAATCTTATAGGCCATGGGCTCACTGGTAAAGCGATCAATCTCGCTGACCACATATCGATAATACACGCCATCACCGTTGGCTTGCCTCGATGATTTACCGCTAGCATAGGATTTGATTTGATTGATCGCATCATACGCCTTCGCTCGCACATCGGGATATGCTCTTTCACTGACGGCCAATCCCATCAACTGCTTCAACATTTCCATTTCCACCACCTTCTCAATCGATCGATCCCCAGAGGAGGTTGAAGGACTTCTCCAGACCTTGGCTATAGTCCTTTCCAACACTTTGTCAACACCCGGTTGGGTTGAACTTCGTGCTTTGTACGTGAGCAAACGGTTAAATCGGTCTGCATTGAACAGGTAGGCGAACGGAACACTCGCGGCAGTTTCCACGGCAGCCAGATAATCGAAGGCAGGCCCCGCTTTGGATTGAAATGTTTCCCGAGATCTCGGGAATCCAAATGCCCTTGGCGGAATCTCGCCCAGCAGGGATTCAGACAATTTGAGCGACTGTGGAGAAACAGTACCCAATAGTGCATCCAAAGCCTTCATTTGAGTCTCGGCTGGTATCATCTGAGTGACCACCTGATCATTGCCCCTGATCGCGTAGGAGTAGTTCAATCCTCCAATGACTTTGCTGGTGGCGTCCACTTGATACCTGTGATACAAGTAAATTGGCACCAAGGCTTCTTCAATCGTACTCATCGGCATGCCGTTTCGAATGGCTTTCTGAGAGAAATCATCCAATACCTTTCTCCTGATTGTCATCATACGATTCAGTTCATCTGCGGGACTATTTCCATTGTCCCACAAGTGCGCCTCCGGATGAAGTCCGGACACAGGTCTTGCGTCCTGATCCGTGATGTATTTCAATCCACTACCAAATGCATCGTTTAAAATACCGTTCAACTTCTCCTGGTTTTCGCCATCGGGAAAATCACTGTATCCGTAGGTAACGGTTACTTTATCCCATGCGCCAATTTTATCATCGTAGGCTTCTGAAAGGTCCACCTTGTTGTCACTATCCAGCTTCACGTATGGCTGTGGGTAATCCATGACGGAGGCCCGATCATTGACACTGGAGGCAAAGTTGTGAGCTAACCCGATGGTGTGTCCCACCTCATGGGCAGACAATTGTCTTAGACGTGCTAAAGCTAACTGTGTCATTGCTGAAGGACGTTCATTTCCCGTCGTATAGGGTTGTAACAAGCCGGTGGCGATCAAAAAGTCCTGCCGTACCCGAAGTGAACCAAGGCTTACATGACCTTTAATGATCTCGCCCGTTCGCGGATCACGTACACTGGCTCCATAACTCCATCCACGCGTAGATCTATGTACCCATTGAATCACATTGTATCGAACATCAAGCGGATGTGCTCCTTCCGGCATGACCTCCACCTGAAAAGCATCTTTATATCCTGCTGCTTCAAATGCCTGGTTCCACCACTTAGCCCCGTCAATGAGTGCGGATCGAATCGGCTCAGGAGCCCCTCGATCAACGTAGTAAATGATCGGCTCCACGGCCTCACTGACAGCTGCGGCGGGGTCCTTCTTCTTCAACCGATGACGGACAATAAAACGTTTAACCAACGGCTCCTCAATGGGTGTCGCGTAATCCTGGTAAGAAATACTATTGAAGCCACTTCTTGGGTCAAAAACCCGAGGCTCGTAGTCCGCATCAGGCAATTCAATGAAGGAATGATGGGTTCTTACCGAAACCGCATTCGGAGTGGGAGTTACGGATCTGAGCCATGACCCCTGGGCGTTACCCGTAAAGGTGATGAGCGATTCAAATTCCGTATTCTTAGGGAAATTAAAAGTGGCATCCATGTAGAGAACAGATCTCGATTTATCGATCGAAAACCCTCCTTGTTTTGTCCTTTTCAGTCTACCACTTACATCATGTGAATCGCGGAGCAGCCAATCTGTCAAATCAATCAGGTATGCTGATTCGCTCTTACTTGTGATCTCCCAACCCCCAATCACCGAGCTCGCGAATGCTTCGGCAACGGAGTTTACCTCATCCTGGTTCTCACTAACTGCTCGGTAGTCTTGATTTGGCTGAATTAATAAGAGCTTGTTTCCATGCTTTTGAAACTTTACCACCCTGTCTTCATCCAATTGTCCTCGATCTAGACCTATATCGTTAGACCCGACGCCTGCTGCGAGCGAATTGACATACAAAAATTCTTCGTCTAGCTTATCGACCTCTAAGAAAATTCTTCCTACCTCTTCATCGTAGTAAAAATTAAAATAGCCTTCGTGCTTTTGCATGCCAGTCGTAAAGTCTTCGATGCCATTACTCACTTGCATGGTGGAGACTCTAGGAAGTGAGCTAGTGGGACCGCAGGCCAAAACGGTCATCAGCATTATCACGAGTGGAAGTCTAAGTTGATGTACGGACCAGTGACAAGAATTCATTTCACTATATTTAATCATATCTTCTAGGAATTTGAGCTTAATATAGACATTGGTCACCATAATTGTCATCGTTTTTATTTCAATCTACATTATTGCGAATGTGGCGGCTTATTTCCTTCAGGAAAGGGTTCTTTTCAAACCGGAGAAATTACCAAAAGACTTTAAATTCAACTACCCCAATCAGGACTACCAGGAACATACCGTCCATATTGGAGACGATGCCAGAATAAACTGCGCGCACTTCAGTGTAGAAAAACCCAAAGGAGTGGTGCTTTACCTGAAAGGAAATTCCAGATCTATCAAAGGGTGGGGCAAGTTTGCGGTGGACTTTACCCGACTTGGATTTGATGTAATCATGCTGGATTACCGAGGGTTTGGAAAGAGCGTTGGTCGAAGGTCTGAAAAGAACATTAAGGATGATTTGCAAATCGTATACGATGTGATCAAAGACCGGGTAGATGAAAAGTACATCATCATCTATGGAAGGTCTATGGGGTCAGGATTTGCCGCAAAGCTGGCCAGCATGAACAACCCAAGAATGGTAATCATGGAGTCCCCTTACTATAGCATGACCAAAATGGCAAAAAGGTATCTCCCGATTATGACCGCCTCTCTCATCTTGAAATATCCCCTTCGTACGTACAAATGGATCAAGTACATTAAATGCCCCATCAAGATCATTCATGGAACAAATGATAAACTTATTCCTTTCAAGTATGGAATGGCCTTGTCCAAGATCAACCCCACCATCACCAGACTTTATCCAGTCATTGGCGGAGGGCACAATGACCTTTTTACCCACGAAGAATACCACAGAATGCTGGAAGAAATTGTCATGTCTAAAGAGCTTGTACCTATCAATAAAGGAGAGACCAGCATTTCGTTCGTAAAACCCAAAAAGAAGAAACGAAAAGTCCTTTGAATACCTTGAAGTACATTTTGATCGGGCTGTTCATTCTTTACTTCGTAATGGGATTGATCATCTACTTTTTCCAGGAAAGATTCATTTTCCTCCCCACCCTACTGCCTGATGACTTTGCATTTCAATTCAATGAACCCTTCGAAGAACATTTCCTGGAGACCGACAATGATGGGCTAATCAACATGCTTCATTTTAAAAGTTCGGAATCCAAGGGGCTCATTGTCTATTTTCATGGCAATGCAGGTTCGCTCGAACGCTGGGGGTCTGTCGTTGAACCCTTCGTTGGTTTAGGGTATGATGTTTTGATCGCTGATTACCGCGGCTATGGAAAATCCAGAGGTCCACGCAGTCAAAAGAACCTGCTCGCAGACGCGAAACAAGTTTATGCATTCGCGCTTACCTTGAAAGAGGAAGCAAAGGTCATCCTGTATGGTCGATCACTTGGATCCGGTTTTGCGTCGTACCTCGCCGGTCAGTTTCGTCCTGCCAAGGTGATCCTAGAAACCCCGTTTTACAGTTTGGAGGCTGAAGCCAATCGACGTTTTGTCGTTTATCCTGTGTCGTGGTTACTTCGGTACCATCTGAGAAGTCATTCGCATCTCCAACAGAATGAAGCACCTGTCTATATTTTCCATGGAACAGAAGACAAGATTGTATCCTATCAGTCCGGCGTCCGATTGCATGAAAATATCGAATCGAATGGAGGGAAGTTCATTACGCTTGAGGGAGGCTTTCACAACAATTTGTCGGACTACTCAGACTACTGGGAAGCATTGAAAGCCATTTTGCATGAGTGAGTCATTGTACTTCATTGCGATTATTCCTCCAAAACCGATTCAAGAAGAAATCACCGTATTTAAACAGCTAATTGCTGACAGGTTTGGAAGCAAACATGCACTCAATGCGCCTCCACATATCACACTGCATATGCCATTTAAATGGAGAGAGAAAAAGTTGGTGCGACTGAAGGACGTAATGCAACAGCTTAACAAGAATTTCAAGCCATTTGAGATCGTTTTAGATGGTTTTGACTTCTTCGAACCTCGAGTTGTTTTCGTCAATGTGATCGAAAATTCCCAACTCCAGTCCTTGCAATCAAACGTTGTCAAGACTTGCCGAAAACAGCTAAAAATCGTCAACGCAAACTATAAAGATCAGGCCTTTCACCCTCATATAACCGTCGGTTTTCGGGACTTGAAGAAACAGCGATTTTACGAAGCAAAAGATGTGTTTAAAAAAAAGACGTTCAAGGCGAGCTTCAAGGTACATGGCATTAGTCTCCTAGTGCACAACGAAGGTTCGTGGAACAGTATAAATTACTAATTTTTTTAGTAATTTTGATTCATGCAACATGCAGGATCAGCAGATTTACCGCTACATAATGGTCGTGTCCCTAGATGGCTGGTTGAACGCATGGCCAAACTTGGTGGTGCCATTACAGAGACGATTCTGCTGGAATTCGGAAAGAAGGAATTTATTCACCGCATGAGCGATCCTGCATGGTTTCAGTCGCTCGGCTGCGTATTGGGCATGGATTGGCATAGCTCTGGTATCACTACCTCCGTCATGGGAGCGCTGAAGACAGCCATCAATGCGAGGTCGAAAGAACTGGGTATTTATGTATGCGGTGGTCGGGGAAAACATAGCAGGAAGACCCCAGAAGAGCTAATTGAGGTAGCTAATCAGACCGGACTGGACGGAAACGAGCTTGTGCGGAGCAGTCGATTGGTTGCCAAAGTGGACAACACGGCCATTCAGGATGGATATCAAATTTACCTGCATTCTTTTGTGTTATCCGATGAAGGAGATTGGTCTGTGGTGCAGCAAGGTATGAATGGACCTATAGGCTATGCACGAAGATACCATTGGTCATCAGCCGGGTTGGAAAGTTACGTTAACGATCCACATCAGTTTGTGTATGGAAAAAACCATGGCCAAATTCTTAACTTGACACATCAGGAGGCCAAAGAAAGTCGTGCTTGCATGCTAAGTATCACCGAGGAAAATCCGGATCGGATGTTAAAGGAGATTCAAAAGATTCGGCTGCCGGCACACCACGATGTTCGTCAAAAAGACGTCGACCTTAAACGGCTGGGCAGCATCCTCGCTGTGGCCCAAGAGTTGCCGATCAACGAATTTGAAGATTTACTCTTGATCCAGGGACTAGGTCCAAGAACCTTACAATCGTTGGCCTTGGTAAGTGAGGTGATTTATGGTACAAAATCCCGCTTTGATGACCCCGCGAGATTCTCGTTTGCACACGGAGGAAAAGACGGACATCCCTTCCCTGTGCCCACCAAAGTCTACGATGAGAGCATTACTGTACTGAAAAAAGCTGTGCATCAAGCCAAAATTGGTCATAGCGATAAGTTACGAGCCTTGAATGCGCTGACGAAAGCCAGCCAAAAAATGGAAAAGAATTTCACTCCAACAGGGAATTTGGACGATTTCATTCAGCATGAACGTCATAATTCTTGGAAATACGGCGGACGAACGGTCAATGGCTTCGCTAAAAAACCACAAATAGTGCAGGGAAGCTTGTTTTAATCTTATTGCAAGCTTAATTCATCTATCTTGGCCTATTCGTACAGCACATTTTCAGTTTTTTTACCCTATGAGGTATTGTTTGGCGTTTCTCCTCTTTTTTGCGGCATCTGGATCTTGGGGCCAGTCCACTGACTTCCCCATTAATCATGCGGTTTATGGCCTCATGGATTTTGAGGAGATTAGATCCAGCAAAAGTTTCTCGTCTACGATCAAACCCTACTCCCGGGCATCGGTTTTTCAACACCTTGATGGCATTGAATCACCTTATCTTTCCAAAGAACTCCGGCGCTTTACCTTGGATTCTTCCAGGTCAAAGAAGTCATTCCTGCAAAAGATCTATCAATACCCCGCAGACTTCTTTTTCTATCAGGACAACAACGTGGAATTGCATTTTAACCCCATGGTGCAGTTTTCGATTGGAAGGTCAGATGATCCCATCGGTACAACCTATGTGAATTCAAGGGGTGTCGAAGTACGAGGTACCATTGATGAACGGATTTCATTTTATACATCCTTGACGGAAAATCAAGTGCGCTATCCCCAATATGTAAATACCATTCGCGACAGCACGTTGACAATTCCGTTTGAAGGTTTCTGGAAACAGTTCAATGATACCGGAGTGGATTTCCTGCGCGCGCAGGGATACATCGACTTTGGTCTTAGTAAGAGCATTTCTGCGCAACTCGGATTTGGCAAACATTTTATCGGGACTGGGCAGCGTTCCCTCATCCTGTCGAACTACGCAAACAATTACCCTTACTTACGAATCAATACCGAAACGAGAATATTTGACTATACCAACATCTTCGCCGAACTAATCGGAGATGTTCAGGGCAATGCAGGGGGTACGTTTGGCACTGCTGGCTTCAGTAAAAAGTACATGGCATTTCATCACCTGAACGTGAAAATCAAACCCAATTTGCATATTGGATTATTTGAGTCGGTAATGTATGGCGATTCCACAGGAGGCCTAAGCTACGAATACATGATCCCTGTGATTTTCTATCGGTCCGTAGAGCAGCAAAATGGCAGCGATGACAATGCCTTTGTAGGAATGGATTTTAAATGGAATATCCTTAATCGCTACGCTTTGTATGGCCAACTGCTGATCGACGAGCTTGTGGTCAGTGAGCTCATTGACGGAACTGGATCTTGGAGAAACAAACAAGGAATCCAGATAGGGCTTAAATATATCGACGCATTTGGACTAAAGAATCTGATGTTGCAAGGAGAGCTTAACAGTGTACGTCCGTATACTTATGCGCATGAAGATGCTTTTACGAGCCATAGTCACTACAACCTCGCACTTGCCCATCCACTTGGAGCCAATTTTACGGAATTCCTAAGCCGAGCTGTTTACAGGTTAAATGACCAATGGACTTTTGAGGGTGTCCTCCTTTCAGCTACGTATGGAAATGACATTGGAAGTGAAAATTTTGGTCGCGATATCCTTAAAAACTATACCATCCGAAGAAATGTACCTAACCCGGATTTTGGAAATGAACATCTGCAAGGCAACAAAACCGATTTGTTGATGCTTTTTGCCAGGACGACCTTTATGCCTCGCCACAACGTATTTTTAGATCTGGATTTTACCTATCGAAAAGAAACAGGCCAGGGCTTTAATCTCGACGAAAGGACAAGTGTTTTAGGGATTTCATTTCGGTGGAATATGCCAGCCAGAACATATCTCTTTTAATTCCCTCAATTATTTTCCTAAATTACCGATTCACTCAAACTCAATGAAAAGGTTCAAACTCATCTTTCACATCGTCTATATCCTCATCACCTTGGTGGTGATGTATTTTTCGATTGATATTCTGATGAACACGGAAGCATACCTCTCTAAGGTCAAGTTGTCAGCTTACATCAAATTCCCAAAGTATGTGATGGGAATATTCCTCTTCATTTCGATATTGATGATCACGGAGTACATCATGCAGCAAATGCGTATTCGAAGTATCAAGGAAGGGATCGGCAATCTCGAAAATGAGGTGAAAGAACTGAAGGCCAAACTTTACGATAAAGGGCAAACAAATTTATCAACGGAAATTGATTCGCAAGAAGAGGAATCAGTTAACAGTGAAGAGGAAGATCCTGAAGAGGGATGATTATATTTAGGACTTAATTCTGAGTCCAAATGTTAGCAAAAACGTACGGAAGTGCTGTTTATGGTGTAGATGCTTACAAGATCACGGTCGAGGTGAATGTCGGTCAAGGCACCAAATTTTTCATGGTGGGCCTTCCTGACTCTGCGGTGAAGGAAAGCGAACAACGGGTGGAATCCGCTATTAAGCAACTAGGATACCGGATGCCCAGGCAAAAAGTGGTCGTGAATCTTGCACCCGCAGATATTCGAAAGGAAGGCTCGGCATACGATCTCCCCATAGCGTTGGGAATCCTAAAAGCTTCCGAACAATTAACGGTCGAAAACCTTGAAGACTATGTCATCATGGGAGAACTGGCATTGGATGGCGAACTCAGACCGATTAAAGGCGCATTACCTATCGCTATTGAGGCGCGAAGAAATGGGCTTAAAGGATTTATACTTCCAAAGGAAAATGCCTCCGAAGCCGCAATTGTTGATGGATTAGACGTTGTCGGTGTTCAAGACCTCCAAGAAGCAATTGGGCATTTGACCGGTGAAAAACTGATCAAGCCTGTGGAGTACGATACCCGAGATGTGTTTTTTGACGAACTGGATAACTATGCCTCCGATTTTGCAGATGTCCAGGGTCAGGAAAATATCAAACGAGCCATGGAGATAGCTGCAGCTGGCGGCCATAATGTTATCATGATAGGCCCTCCGGGAGCCGGTAAAACGATGCTCGCCAAACGACTTCCGTCCATCCTGCCACCACTAACCTTACATGAAGCACTTGAAACCACCAAAATCCACTCTGTGGCAGGTAAGCTTGGTACCGATGCGCACCTCATTTCACAGCGCCCCTTTCGTCAACCCCATCATACCATCTCAGACGTAGCACTCGTCGGAGGCGGAGGCATTCCGCAGCCGGGTGAAATATCATTGGCCAATAATGGTGTTCTTTTCTTAGATGAATTACCGGAATTCAAACGCACAGTATTGGAGGTGATGCGGCAACCGCTGGAAGAACGAAAAGTGACGATCTCACGTGCAAAGGTATCCCTCGACTACCCATCCAATTTTATGCTCATTGCCAGCATGAATCCATGTCCCTGTGGCTACTATAATCATCCGGAGAAAGCGTGTGTCTGCGCCCCCGGCGTTGTGCAGCGATACCTCAATAAGATAAGCGGCCCATTGCTTGATCGAATTGATTTACACGTAGAAGTTACTCCGGTATCCTTCGATCAAATGACTGCAACACGAAAAACGGAATCCAGCTCCGAGATCAGGGAGCGAGTCATCAAAGCACGTGAGATACAGGCACTTCGATTTGAAGATCAGTCAGGTGTATTCAACAATGCGATGATGAGTTCGAATCAAGTGAAAAAAGTATGTCAAATCAGCGATCCAGGCAAGAAACTGCTCAAAACTGCTATGGAAAGGTTAGGTCTCTCGGCCCGAGCCTATGATCGAATTTTGCGTGTTTCGCGGACGATCGCCGACTTAGCTGGTGTACAAGATATTGCCATCGAGCATTTGGCGGAAGCAATCCAATACCGAAGTTTGGATCGTGAAGGCTGGGCGGGGTAAATTAACCGTATGTTTCACACAATTCTTGACGCAATCAGGAAGTACGGTTCTTTTTCAAAAGTGGAGGAAGCGGATTTTTGTTCACTTCTTCAGACTCGCCAGCTAAAAAGTGGCCAACAGCTCTTAACAATCGGACAGACCTGCCAGGAATTGTGTTTTCTTCTGGAGGGGAGTTTTATCCAATTGTACAAAGACGATGACTTTAACGAGGTTATCGTCAATCTATTCACCGCACATGATTGGGTCTTAAATCATGCAAGTTTTACAGGACAAAAACCGTCCCTACACGTGATTGAAGCATTTGAGGACAGTACAATTCAAGTGATTAACATACATGATCTTCATGCCATTATAGGCAGGTCACCCGCCTTCTTTACATTGGGAAAAATTCTGGAAATGGACAATGATTTTACCAATCCAAAGCTGACTCCAGACGAGAAGTACGCATTGTTGTTAGATCGAAGACCTTCGGTAATTCAGACTTTTCCACTTAAGTACATCTCCTCCTACTTGGGCATGACTCCTGAAACACTCAGCCGCGTCAGGCGTCGTATTTCTTGATTTCGATCAAGTGCTTGGTTCATGCGTCCCCCATAGGTTTGCTAAAAACATTTTCTATGCTAGCTTCTCAAAAGAAAGCCTCCGGAATCTGCTTGATCGTGGGCTGCTTCCTAATGATCGTGACCATGGTATTGCATCCTGTAGGTGGGAACTTTGATCACCTCCTACAAATTGTAACCATCGGTCGAGTCTCACATATCATTGCCATTATCTCGATCCCACTTGTGGCCTACGGCTTTTGGGGCTGGACACAGAAACTTACGGGTTCGATTGCCCAAATCTCTTTCTCATTCATGCTTTTTGGGCTGATTGCAGTCATGTTTGCAGGTGCTGTAAATGGACTGATATTAATGGACTTCGTCGAAAGCTATGAAAGCGCTTCACAGGAAACCCTTGATCTGCTAAAACCATTTTTTCGGCTGATCAGAAGTTTTAATCACGCGTTTGATTTCATTTTCATTGGCGGGGTCTGCATATCTACAGGACTTTGGTCCATAAGCATTCTCACGAAAAAGGCAGCGCCAGCCCAGATTGCCTGGATGGGCATACTCATTACTCTTGCAGCCTTATTGTCGTTGATCGCTGGATTTGTCTTTGTCGACCTGCATGGCTTCAGAATATTCATCTTTGGATGGGTTGCTTGGGTACTATGTCTTGGCTACCAACTCATCAAGGATCAAAAGACTACTTCAACCTGACGGTTATTTTCTTGTTACTTTCCAATTGAAAAGCCGCCTCCTCAAAATCAGGTGGTCCAAACCTAGTAGACGGGTTATTTGAAAAACCATACGGTTCTGAAGGAATGCCTAAAAAATTAGTATCCAGTTCTCTGTTTTCATTTAAGTCGTGAATAGCAATCACAGCATAGGCTCCGAAAGCAAGCGAATGGAAAGCATAGCCATGTGTTTCGGCACCTACCGCAATCCATCGACAGTGCACAGGATCTCCTTTACTCAGAAATCCAACGCCATCCCTGAACAAACACACCTGGACCTGTCCCTCCAGCTTTTTGATGTTGCTAACCTCTACCTGAAGTGTATATTGCGCTGATGCTAACATAGCTCCACTCATCAGGACACAATACATCAGTAGTTTTCTCATTACTCTGATCTCAACTGTTGCGACGGATTAATATTACTGGTTCTATACACTTTAAGGCCAATAGTTAGGACAATAATCAGTAACACAACCAAAATAGATTTCAAGAAGTGACTCAGATTTGGATCAATGTGATACGCATAAATGATATCAAAGACGGTTTGAAATACCTGCATCGAAGAAACCAGCCCGATAATCGACGCAATGCCGATCATCCAATACAAGTCTTTCCCCAGTAAGTGAATGATGGTAGACTTAGTCGCTCCTAGCACCTTTCGAATGCCAAACTCCTTACTTTTTCGCTGCACTTTTAGGGATATCAGTGTGTACAAGCCCAATACAGAAACCAAGATGGTTATAATGGCCAAAAATAGGTTGATCGTAAGCATGACTTCGTTCAGTTTTTCAGCTCCTTGCAAAACAGAGTTCTGAAGAAATCCATTGTAAAGCTCTTGTGGGAAAACCTCATACCAAACCTTTTCCAGCTCTCTGAGTGCAACATCCGGAGATCCGTTGATTCTTGCAGCTGCATAGTTGTATTGACCTGGTATAGCTAATTTGATAACCGTGGGTTCAATTTTATTGTCCATCATAATGGACCGTACATTAAAGTCTTCAACTACCCCAACGACTCTAAATTTTTGCTCATTTATGGTAAGACTTTGGTGAAGCAGATCTTCGCCATACTGTTCTTCAAGCATCCGGTTTACTACAATCTCTACGTCCTCATTTTGGTCACTTTTAAAGAAAGACCCCTTCAAAAGTCTCAATCCCAATGCTTCTTGATAACCCATTCCCACGCGCAAAACTGTCACTGATTGGTCAATGCCCTCGTACTGTAAAAATTCCGTCTCATTTGAAAAACCAATCAACCAACTCGCTCCTGCGACTTGCTCTACCAAGGGACTTTGATTCAGTCGATCTTCAAGTAGCTGGTATTGCTCAGAACGATTAAGTGGAATGTTTACCACCGCTTGCACATCGTAGCCTCTATCCAGCGTCTTTTGATATACGGCATTCTCATAATTAAGGAAAAGACCGAAAACATTGTAAAAACAAAGGGCAAATTGAAAAGTAAGTAAAATAGCCATCAAGCGATTTTTTCCCGATAGGGAGACTTTTTTGCGGAAAATATTGATTGCGGAAAACTTGGAAACATACAAGGAAGGATATGCCGCTGATAGGATGGAGACAATGACAATAATCCAAGCACTAAAAGTCAGAAGATCACCAAATGGAATCTTATCTAGTTGGATCAATTCTCTTTCAAACAAGGCATTGTAGCTCGGAACAAGGATGGCAGAAATACCAAACGAAAGGATGACCGCCAGTAAAATCATGAAGGAATTTTCTATGAAAAACTGCGAAGCTGTACTTCGTTGGGTTCCGCCCATGATCTTCCGAACGGCAATTTCCTTGAGCCTTTTTCCTGACAGGGCAATGCTTGTATTGATAAAGTTGAAACAGGCAAGTAACAGAATGGTCAATGCGGAACCTGAAATGCCGTATACCGAAGAAGGGTGTAAATGCTGATTAAAACGCCCACCATACAATCCATCCTCAAAAGCTGGCCACTCGAGGATGGTATCTAAGTGAAACGATGCAATGGTGAGTTTGGGGTTGTTCGCGTTGCGAATTGGCTTTAGTTCGGCAAGATTCTGTTTCAACTGTGCTAACTCAGCTTTTGAAGCATGTACAAAAGTGGCATCTACTTTTCTCTCCCAGTCATTTCCATCCAGTCCATAGACTTCCAAATACGTGTTGATGTTGATCAAGGCTGAATGGTAAAAGCTGGTGTTGGTGGGTAGTTCATCAAACACATCCACAATCACAAAAGAAGCTTCCCTTTTATTTGGAAATACGATCTCCACGAGTTTACCCACAGGATATGCTTCATTGTAGAGTTTCATAGCCAATTTGGGAGAAATCACAATCTCATTTGCAGCAAGTGAGGAAATCTGTTGCTTGGTCGCATTAGCGATGTTGAAGAACTCGAGAAATGCCGGGTCTACGAATCCTATGGCTGTATTAAAAAGACGAGTTCCGTCCTTGACGGCCAAGTCATTGATCTTGTAACGCGCCGCTTCAAATCCTTCAGCCACCAACGCAGGCCCAAGTGCCATGGAAGACCTTCCAAGCATGGCCTCACCCGTACGTACGCCATGTATTTTGTAGAGCTCGTCAGCCTGAGCAAAATTGGCATTAAAGGTAGCGTTGAACCGATAGTTAAAATACCCTATCATGCAAATGGATAATGCGAGCGCCAATCCAAACACATTGGCTGCAACATAGAAAGGATGAAGTTTGATCGCTCGGATCGAAGTTTTAAGATAGTTTTTTGGTAGTGTCATAATGTGTTTGTTGAATAAGTGAGCATGTTTAAGTACAGAGGGCCGAATCATTTTGATGACCTCTTTGCGGTAGGTTTTTCGTGCTTTCTTTAAGCCATTCGCCTCGAAGTTTTCCAGAAACCCCTCCTCAAGATCTCCCTGAAGTTCTTCGTACAGCGTTGGCTCACAAAGCCACCTAAACAGTCGAACATAGAACTTTGGTAGCTCTGGTGTCATTTCAAGCTAAACTTGGGTACGAGGCTCCACATTTCCTCTCTCATCTCCTTGGCTTGCTGCAAGGCCGCTTTTCCATCATTTGTAAGTCGATAGTAGCGCTTTCTTCTCCCTCCGCGCTCTGCGGTCGCTCCCCCATATTCTGATTCCAGAAATCCCTTCTCTTCCAATCTGGTAAGCGCAGTGTGTAAAGCTCCTCGACTGAGATCACGCTTAAGCCGACTGCTAATCTCTTTTTGAATCCGTAGACCGTACGCTTGATCATCTAAAATCAGAATGGCCAATAGAACGATCTCTTGAAACTCTCCGATGTTGGTCTCTTTCATTTGTTTCAGTTTTGAAGACCAAACGTATTGAAAATTTATTTGTTTCACAAATGAAGACTAAATCATTTTTATCCACTCGTCACAATCCTCTGGTCTTGATTCCCAAAACTTTTTATTTTCCGGCTTGAATAATAAACCCATCCAACATGTACAAAAAGCTCCCACTTCTTTTCGCAGGCATTGTCCTTTCCTACTTTGTGTTATCGCAAGGCACGCAACTTTTGAGGCAGCCTACCATATCATCCACTGACATTGTTTTTGTCTATGCCAACGACCTTTGGAAGGTCAGCAGAGCGGGGGGTGATGCGATACGACTAACCTCAAATGAGGGATATGAATCGATGCCTCATTTTTCACCAGATGAAGAATGGATTGCTTTCTCCGCGCAGTACGATGGCAACACAGACGTATACGTGATCCCATCAACAGGTGGATCTCCCAAGAGATTGAGCTACCACCCCAGCGCGGATATCGTGCAAGGCTGGACACCTGATGGGAAAGTCATTTTTAGATCCACCCGACAGGCCTATCCTACACGGCTCAATCGATGGTATACCATCGCAATGGATGGCGGGCTTCCCACGTTATTCGACATTCCCAGAATTGCCAGTGGAGAGCTATCCCCGGATGGAAAACATGTAGCCTATGAGCCAATTACGTATTGGGATCCAGAATGGAGAAACTATCGTGGAGGACAAGCGCAGCCCATCTGGATCGTCGATTTGGAATCCATGGAGTTGATCCGAACACCGAGAACCGACAATGAACGACATGTAAGCCCCGTCTGGAATGGAGGAAAGGTGTACTACCTATCAGAAAGGGATTTTCTAGCCAATATTTGGTCCTTCGACCCTTCCACAAATACAGAAGAGCAAGTAACCTTCCACAAAAAGTTCGATATCAAAACCATGGATGCGACCGCCGATGCCATTGTCTACGAAATGGGTGGCTATCTGCACCTACTTGATCCTACCAACGGGAACTCCACCCAATTGGAGATTAATGTGGCCGGGGACATGAACTTCGCCCGAGTGCGATGGGAAGGTATCTCTGGAAATGACCTGAGAAATCCGAACCTGTCTCCTAACGGCAAACGAGCGATCTTTGAACATCGAGGGGAAATTTTCACGTTCCCGAAAGAAGAAGGAAGTTGGAGAAACCTGACCAATACGCCGGGAGTTGCGGATCGTTCACCTGTTTGGTCTCCTAAGGGCGACAAAGTTGCTTGGTTTTCTGATGCCACAGGTGAATATCAGCTTGTGGTTGCAGACCAATTTGGAGACAATCAGAAGTCCTATTCGCTCCCAAACCCTACCTTCTACTTTAGACCTGATTGGTCTCCGGATGGAAAGTACATTGCTTACACAGATACAGATTACAATATCTGGTACGTTGACCTAGCTTCCGGAACGGTAAACCAAATCGATACGGATCGGTACGCCCATCCTAATCGTTCTATGAATCCAGTTTGGTCGCCTGATAGCCGTTGGGTGACCTACGCAAAACAATTGGAGAGTCATTTTAAAGCAGCTTTCGCGTACAATGTTGAGACAGGCGAGAAAATTCAATTGACGGATGGCATGGCCGATGTGATTTCGCCAACGTGGGATCAAAGTGGAAAATACCTTTATTTCCTGGCCAGCACCAATTACGGTCTTAATTCGGGGTGGTTAGACATGAGCTCGTATGACCCCGACATCACCCGTAGTCTCTACTGCCTTATCCTGTCAGACGATACCGCTTCCCCAACAATTGCAAAAAGTGACGATGAGGACGTGACAACAGCAGATGCGCCAAAGGAGGAAAAGAAGGATAAAAAAGGTAAAAAAGATGCAGAATCGGAAGAGGAGACTTCTTTGAAAATTGTCATTGATAAAGCCTCTTTAAGTAACAGAATCATTGCACTTGATATGCCATCCAGAAACTACGTGAGTTTAAATGGCAGCAAAGAAAACTCTGTACTGGTCGCTGAGGCGATTCCCAATGAGCGCGGCGTAAAAGTGCATCAGTTTGACTTGGAAAAAATGGAAGCTACCACCTATGCAACTGGCATCAATCAAGCGGTAAGTTCTTCAAACGGCGAGTATGTGTTGCACCAATCCAGTGGAAGCTGGTCCATTTCTAGCACTGCCGGACAGCCTTCCTCCGAAGATAAAATCAAGATCAACGCAAAGATCAAAATTGACCCTACCGCGGAGTATAGTCAAATCTTTCGGGAAGGATGGAGATACATGCGAGATTTCCTTTACGTCGACAATGTGCATGGAGCTCCCTGGGACCAAGTGTACGAATGGTATGCTCCATGGATTAAAGATGTGCGACACCGTACCGATCTTAACTATATGGTGGATATCATGAGTGGCGAGGTAGCCATTGGGCACAGTTATGTTGCCGGTGGCGATATGCCTGACATTGAGCGTGTACCCGTAGGACTCTTGGGAGCAGATTTCAAATTGCAAGATGGATTCTACCAGATCGAAAAAATCTACAACGGAGAAAGCTGGAATCCTAATCTGTCGAGCCCGCTAGGCATACCGGGTTTGGGTGTGAAAGAGGGTGACTTCATCACGGCCATCAATGGACAACCGCTTGCCTCTGACCAGAACATCTACCAGCTCTTAGAACAGACTGCCGGAAGTGTAACTACGTTGACGGTCAATACCTCTGCATCGAATGGAGGCAAAGACATCATGGTAAAACCAATTAGAAACGAATATCAGTTGCGTACGGCAAGTTGGGTCGAAAGCAATCGCGCTAAAGTATCTGAAATGTCCAACGGCAAACTTGCCTACGTATACCTACCAAACACCGCCGGAGGAGGATTCAGCAATTTCAACAGGTACTATTTTGCTCAGCAAGACAAAAAAGGAGTAGTGCTGGATGAACGAAACAATGGCGGAGGATCAGCCGCAGACTACATGATTGATATCATGGCCCGAGAGCTGTTTGGCTATTTTAACAGCAAAGCCAACGATAATCGACCATGGACAACACCGATGGCAGGTATCTGGGGACCTAAAGTGATGATCATCAACGAACGTGCTGGATCTGGTGGAGACCTACTCCCTTACATGTTTAGGGCTAAGAAACTCGGTCCGCTCATTGGAACTTTGACCTGGGGTGGACTAGTAGGCACGTGGGATACGCCGCGGTTCATTGATGGTGGCCGTATGGTAGCGCCACGTGGTGGTTTTTATGACGCAGATGGAAATTGGGCCGTTGAAGGTGAAGGTATTGCGCCGGATATTGAAGTGATCCAGGAACCAAAAGAAGTGATGGCCGGAAAAGATCCGCAGCTAGAGCGAGCCGTCGAAGAGGCCATGAAATTACTCGAAACGCAGGAATTCGAAATGAAACCTGAGCCTCCTGCCCCGGTGAAATGGAAAAGACCAGATGGTTGGGATAAGAATTAAGACAAAAGCTCCTTTTTGGAGCTTTTTTTATGACCTCACTTTTTCCTTCGTATCATGATCCACCAGCTTCCTCAATGCTTTTACCACAGGATCTAAATCCATGTACTGTTGACCGTAAGTGAGGTCGAAAGCATGATCAAATTCGGGTTCATCATTTCCCTGGTTGTGTTGAATAATCGTTTCAAGCTTATCAAGAGCCTTGACCAGCTTTGCTTCTTGGGTAGCTGCCGCTTCGTATTCATCCCATGCCTGGATCAAAGTTTCGGTTTGTGACTTTGGAAGACTAGCAATTACTTGCAAAAAATCCTGGCGTTCGGCTTCACTTTTATTGGATAGGTTTTTTTGGGCAGGTGCAGGAATATCACCGTTGATGATCTCTCCCAAATCATGCACCAAACACATGCGCATTACTTTTTCTAAATCTACATTGGGAAAATACTTAGGCCCGATGATGATGGCCATCATGGCCAATCTCCACGAGTGCTCTGCCACGCTTTCCTGCCTTCCTTGCTGCGTTCTTCCGGTTCGCAAAGTATCCTTCAATGGTTCTATGTCCTGAATAAACCGATATATTTCCTGAAGTTCTTTCATTGCTAGTGA
This sequence comes from uncultured Roseivirgaceae bacterium, assembly GCA_964593185.1. GTDB lineage: Bacteria > Bacteroidota > Bacteroidia > Cytophagales > Cyclobacteriaceae > Ekhidna. The sequence goes on along the minus strand of CAZQJU010000043.1, from coordinate 5,792 downwards.
ACTACGATGTGAACCAAAATCAGTGAAACAACCAACACAACTCCCCATCCCAGCGCCTGTTTAGTTTCATATTGGATCAATGTTCTCCCGGGAGCAAGTTTGCGAATGTTGAACATGATCACGATTGCTAGCCCCATGATGATGACCCACATGGCCCGGACAAAATAGTTCATCTCCGGGAACAGTTTGAGAATGAACAGCTGGACAGCAAAGGTGCTGAAAAAAGCGGCAACGACGCTGCGTTGATTGGGGAACAGAAAAAATCCCGCAGAACAAATCAACACCACAATGCCGCAATTGATGTAATAGCGTAGTTCATTTAAGGTATGGGTAAAGGCGGCATCTGGATTGCTAAACTTCAAGTAAAGCAACACCAGTCCCATGACAATGCCCGTAAAAAGGGTAACGAGAATGGCACGTTTTCCAGCTTTTACGACCTGAAAATCCGTTGCGGACTTGTTCAAGTACTCTTTGTAAATATCAATGGACCACAGCGTAGCCAATGAATTGAAGGTGGAATCTACTGTACTCATAAGAGAAGCAAAGAGTGCACAAAGGATGACTCCCTTGAGTCCAATCGGCAGATACGTTTTTACCAGGTACGGAAATGCCATATCCGGCTCGGCAAGTCCGTTCTTTCCTAAAATACCCACCAAGGCAATACCTGGAATTACGATAAGGATTGCCATGACATACTTAATCAAACCCCCGACCAGAAGACCTTTCTGCGCCTCACTTAGACTCTTGGCAGCCAATGACCGTTGAATGATGGTCTGATTAGCACACCAGTAATTGATATTCAACAAAAACAAACCAAAGATGTGAATCCATGGAAGTGTGGGATGCTCCTTAGGTAAATGCAGGTGCATCAGATCTGGTGTTTTCTCATAAAGCTGTGACCATCCCCCGACTTCGCGGATCGCGATAAATAGCACGACAAACCCACCTAACAGTAAAATGCTGAATTGAATGATATCCGTTTTAACTACAGCCTGAAGCCCTCCCAAATACGTGTAGGCAGCAGAAAAAATCCCTAAACCAATTACAATCACGGAGATCCGTGTAATCCGATCATCGCTGATCACCTGGAGATAATCTGCAAAGACCAAGTCTGCGGCATAGGCTCCCCAAAAAAGCGCTGCACCCAGCGTAATCGTAGAAAAAATTGCAAGATTCGCAAGTGAATATATGAGGCTCACTGTCTTACCCAAGCGATGTTTGATGAACTGGGTGATGGTAATGATTTTTTCCTTCAGGAAGAGCGGCACAAAGATGAAAGCAGCCATGACGATACCTTGTATCGCATTGATTTCCAGGCTTGCCTGAGCAAGGCCGTACAAGTAGGCAGACCCCATCATACCAAGAAATTGATACCCGTTGATGTTGGTCGCAATGGTAGAAAGCGAAATGGAATACCATTTTAGATTTCGTGAACTAAGAAAGTACTGCTCAATGGTTACATCTTTCCCAACTCTTCCAGAGAGCGCAGCCAAAAAAATGGCCACAAAATAGACACATACAATAATTAGATCAATCATCTTATCTTCTCAAACCTCCAGCCAAGGGAGTATCTGGGTAAAAGGATGGAATTCGGTTCTGAACCATCGGCATGGAAATGGTTTTGATTTGTGGCAGCACGTAATGGGCAAAAAGCCGGCACTCGTCCAAATGTGGATAGCCAGAAAAAATAAAGGACCGAATGCCCATCTCCATATACTTTTTAATTTTCTTAAGCACTTGATCCGGATTACCCACTAGCGCCGCTCCGCATCCTGATCTTGCTCTCCCTATCCCCGTCCATAGATAGGGCTCGACGAAGCCCTCTTCATCAGCCTGATTACGCACTTCAGCCTGTTTTGCAACACCAAGCGATTTTGCATCCTGTGCTCTTCCCCGAATTGCCGCACCCATCTCATCATCCACATAGGTCATCAAACGCCTTGCCGCTGCTTTGGCTTCCTCTTCTGTTTCACGTACAATCACGTGAACTCTAAGGCCAAAGTCGATCGCTCTTCCATAGGCATCTGCCTTTTGGCTCATGACATTCATCTGTTCTTGCAACACCTCCTGTTTGTCCGGCCACATCAGATATACATCGCAATGCTCTGCACACAAATCCAAAGCTGGGGGTGAGTACCCTCCAAAATAAAGTAGGGGCCCTCCATTTTGTTGATAAGGCTTGACTGGCTCAGTGGTATCTAGTGTAATCGAGTAAAACTCACCTTGGAAGTCGATGTGGTCCTGGGACCATCCCTGTTTTAGGATTGTGATTACTTCGCGTGATCTTTGGTATCGTGCTTCCGAGGAAAGGTCTTCCCCTGGAAGATTGGACGAAATGATGTTGATCGTGAATCTTCCTTGCAAGATGTGATCAATCGTAGCAATGCTCCTCCCTAACATTGTAGGCCAGATTTCACCGCAGCGAATGGCAGCTAGTAAGTTGATCTGGGACGTAGCTGGTGCTACTGCTGACACAAACGGCAGAGTATCTTGCCCCACCTGATACGAAGAAGGACATAAAATATTTCGGTAACCCAACCGATCGGCTGTCAACAATACATTGGAAGTATTGCTCCAATCACTTTTATACCTTGGATCGTGCTTTCCTAAGAATTCATCATCACCATTACAGAGTGGGGCAAACCAGGAAACTTCAGCTCCCTCAAGGTTCTCAGATCGTATTTTCACACTGAAAATTTAAGCACTCTATTCCAATTATGGTGAGCGAAGAACCACAAGTACTTATTACTTTCCGCAACCTAATACCATAACTATCGTAATACTTTGATATTCTATGTATATAGAATTATTAAATTTGTCACTTCAACGAACTGGCTATGATTTCAAAAAACTTAACTGCTGCGTCTACTAAGCCGATCATCCTGGGTATCCTAAAACAAGGGAACAGCTATGGCTATCTCATCATTAAGAAGATCAAAGAACTCTCCGGAGGAGAAATGGAGTACTCAGACGGAATGCTTTATCCCGTCTTACACCGATTGGAAAAAGAAGGACTGATCCACTCAAAATGGACCATGGATGGAGGTACACGTCCCAGAAAATACTATGAGATCACCGAAACAGGTAAGAAGGAATTGGTGGCAGAGCAATCACAGTGGCAACAGGTAAACGCAGTACTGAATACCCTTTGGGATATCAAACCAACAACCAACTAAGAAGATGTTTAAACTCGAAGACGCCATAAGCAATTGGTTGAAAAGCCTAAGAAAATTCCGGGCATTTGACGAAGGTGCTATTCAGGAAATCGAATTGCATCTCAGGGATAACATTGAAGACCTGGTCAGTCAGGGAATGAGCGAAGAGGACGCATTCCGGGAAGCAAAAAGTGCTTTTGGGGAGTTATCATCGATCGCAACTGAAGAATACTCGAACATAAAACGAAAGACCACTTTTCGGTCAATACTATTTAGGACTATGCTCAATAACTACTTTAAAACAACGCTAAGAAGCATGATGAAGAGCCCACTCAGCTCGTTCATCAATGTGTTCGGTTTAGCTACTGCGATAGGGGCCTGCCTGGTGACCTACGCCTTTATCAATTTTGATTACAGCATCGATCGATTTCACGAAAACACAGACAAGATTTTTCTATCGACCTACTATGTGGATAGAGAAGGTACGTTGGAGCGCTACGGAAATTCACCGGCTCCGTTGGCCACCCTGCTGAAAAATGATCTTCCCTCGATAGAAAAGATAACGCGTGTTCATGATGGAAGCGCGGTAATAAAATACGGAGATAATGTCTTTCATGAGGACATACGATATGTAGATCCTTCTTTTCTGGAGATGTTTACCTTCCCGCTCAAATGGGGAGTAGCCTCTTCGCTAAACGATGTGAACAGCATCATACTCAGTGAAGAAATGGCTGAAAAATACTTTAACGAGGAAAACCCTGTCGGTGAGGAGATAAAAGTTATTATCGGAAACGACATATCGAAAGTATTTAGGATTGCGGGGGTTGCCAAGGCTTTTCCGGAAGCCAGAATTATCGACTTTACCTTCCTGATCAATATTGCCAATATGGAGACATTTTATCCCTCCTTTGACTTCTATGATTGGAAAAAGAATCTGAATGCCACTTTTATTCAGGTTGCTGATGCGGCAGATCTTTCAGACATTCAGAAACAAATGCAGCCGTATAAAACCCTACAAAACAAAACGGAGACCGACTGGCCGATCAGTCATTTTGATTTTATCTCCTTACATGACCTACACCTCGCTTCGGATGAAATCAGAAACGATATCTCGTACGACGCATCAGACGAAGGCAGGGTGGGACTTCCAATCATCGCCCTCTTTATTTTGGCCCTGGCTTGCTTCAACTATCTGAACATTGCCATTGTGTCAGCATCGAAAAGGCTGAAAGAAATTGGCATGCGAAAGGTGATCGGCGCAAGTCGGCGGCTCATCATTTTTCAGTTCTTATCTGAAAACCTGTTACTTACCTTCTTTGCCGGAATCTTGGGCTTTATCCTGGCCTCAACCATTTTTCTCCCATGGTTTTCCTCATTCGCAGGCATCGCCAGTGAGTTTAATTTGTTGGATGTGAACATGTGGCTCTACTTGTTAGGTATTCTTACCTTCACCGGCATTGCATCGGGGATTTATCCTGCATTTTATATTTCCAAATTTCAAGCGGTGAAGATCTTTAAAGGGACCGTCCAATTCGGTAAGAAAAACCTCGCAACCAAGATCTTTTTGACAGCTCAACTAATGCTCACCTGTGTGGGCATTGGCTTTGCAGTCATCTTTGCGTTAAACAGTTGGTACCAGGAGCAGAGAACCTGGGGCTATGATCAAAAGGATGTCCTGTATGCAGAATTGCAAAGTTCGGCCGAACTTGAAAACCTAAGATCCGCGATGGAAAGCCAGTCCGGCGTGCGCTCCACAGCTAGTTCTACACACCATTTATCACACAACTTTAGAACCACCGTTGTGCACTTACCTGAGCACCAATACGAGGTGATGGAACTCTCCGTAAGTCCAGCATACTTCGAAACCATGGACTTACAACTTTTGTCCGGTACATTCTTACAACCAAACCATGAAGGGGATAAAAAAGCGATCGTTGTCAACGAGACATTCGCTCGGAACCTTGCACTAAGTACGCCTTTAGATCTGCAAGTCAAGATTGATTCCATACCCTATCAAATTGTAGGTGTAGTCAAGGATTTCCATTTCAAAAACTTCTACTACGAACTTAATCCTACCATTTTCACGGTCGCAAGGCAAGAAGAGGAGCGTTTTCTGACCATCAAAACAAGTACTCAATCTCGAGCAGAAAACTACAAGAAATTGCAAACTGCGTGGGCAAAATTATTCCCCGAAACTCCTTTTAACGGTGGTTTTCAAGAGGATACCTGGCCGGGATTCTACGAAGATCTGGATACTCAGGTACGATTTACAAAAGCGATTGCGATGGTCTTTGTTCTTCTGGCTAGTTTAGGTTTATACGGACTGATCCAGTTGAATATCAAGGGGAGAATTCGTGAATTTAGTATCCGAAAGACACTGGGAGCTAGAACCAAAAATCTCACCTCAAATATTTCAAAACAGTTCTATCTCATTTTCGGTATTGCAATCCTTTTTGGCATCCCTGCTTCGCATCTTCTCAATAGCGCAATGCTCGGGATGATGTTTCCCGAACAAGCACCTTATGGTTATGTAGGAGCTGTTTTGTCGGCTGTTCTACTCGTTTTCGTGCTGATCCTTGTGATCGCTTCACAAGTGAGAAAGGTGTCGAAAATGAATCCCGTAGAAGGCCTTAAAAC
>CAZQJU010000042.1:0-30374 GCA_964593185.1 uncultured Roseivirgaceae bacterium | reverse complement strand
GGTGGTTTTGCAGACTGGCGGCTTCAAAGGAGGCCGCCTTTTTTTGGTTTGAGCTCTTTTCACTTGATTGGTTGGTGTAATATTTTATATCATTATGATTAAGAAGCAATGAACCTGCGTTTGTAAAACACCAACAAACTGGAAATTCGTGGATATGGATGGGCACTGGTGCCCTGATAGTCTTCAACAGCGGGTTAGCAATCATTGGGCAAGCAAATTTTTCCCGAATGAAACGTTGGAACAAAAGAGGTCAAAGGCGCAATGGTTAGTAGGAGTTTTTCCAGGTAGGATTCACAAGCTGTACCTATTAATTTTTAGAATTTTGAAATCGTGAGTTCTATTTGGCTTTTACTTTACACGTATGTTGTATGCGCTACTCTTACTCATCAATCCAACTGATTCGCTTAAGGAGCTCGCCAGACGTGGTGAATATCAGCAGCTTGTTGCCTATTGTGAGCAGTTGCGGTCAGATCCTGAAAGTGAAGCATCATCAACGCAGCTCTATTATCATCTTGCGCTGGGGTACCAGGTTATTGACGTAAACGAAGGACGTACTTTTTTAGATTCTGCTCGCATGTTCGCAGAGGACAGTTCTTTCAAGAGCAAGATTGACATACTTGATTTTTCCTTGCGTAGGCGAAGTGGAGATATATCGAAAGCTTTAAAGTTTGGTCTCAAGGTAAAAGATCGCCTTCCAAAAACGGATACAAGCTCTCGAATAAAGGTGCTTCGCAATATCGCTATCTGTCACCGTAAGCTCAATGACTATGATTCTGCTATGTACTACATTTTGTCTGCTGAGCGATTAGTGAATTCTTATGATGATCTCTATGCTAAGTACCGTGTGATCAACACCAAAGCCACAATCCTTGACTATTTGGGTGAGTTAGAACAGTGCCTTGTCCTGGAGCGCGAAATGGTCGACTTGACAAATGCATTGGGAAATCGTTCGCTTCAGCTTACGGCGATGATCAACATCGGCGCATCTTTTTCCGGCTTAAATCAGCTGGATAGCTGCTTATACTTTTATCAAAAGGCGGAGAAGCTTGCGGAAGAGCTGCAGGAAATTTACAGTCTCACCTTGGTCAAAGCCAATCTTTCTGGAGTGTACTATCGTATGGGGAGCGTAGATCGGGCTATTATGATGGCTAATGAAGCAATTGCCAATGCCAACTCTTTAGATAGAAAGGACATTTCGGTAAATACTGTCGTTCGATTAGGAGGGTGGTTGATTGAACAAAACCGAGTAGACGAAGCAATCTCACTGACTGTCAAAGGCCTTGAGTGGGGCAGTGATTTGGGCAACCTAAGAGATGAAGTTAATATGCACCAAATCCTCTTCGAAGCATATAGGATCAAAGGACAGTATAATAAATCAATCGACCATTTAGTTTGGGCCCAGAAAAGATCTGATTCTATCTTGAATTTGGACAGATTGAAATATATTGGGGAATTGCAGACCAGATTTGAGACTGAAAAGAAGGAGCAGGAAATACGGTTCCTAGCGCAACAAAATGAGATTAAAGATCTTCAAATTAGTCAGCAGCGGATCATACTGATTTCATCAGTTTCGGTTTTTCTACTTCTGGGTGGGTTTGGATACTATGGGTTTCGCCAAAGGAAGATGCGAGCCAATCAGCGGCAACTTACGTTGGAGCAAAGTTTATTACGGGCTCAAATGAACCCACACTTTATCTTCAACGCACTAAATTCCATTCAGAGTTTCATTACCAGCAATAAAAACGATGAGGCAAGCATGTACCTTGCAAAGTTTGGAGAGCTGACAAGAGATATTTTAGAAGCGTCTAGGGAAAACTGGATTCCGCTAAGCAAGGAGCTTCAAATGATTCGAAATTACCTTGACTTGGAGCAGGCTCGATTTCAAAAAGAACTTGGCTTTGAGACTTCTTTTGACATTGCTGATCAGGAGTATCTCATGGTTCCACCGATGATGTTTCAACCTTTTTTGGAGAATGCGATCAAGCATGGTTTTGCAGAAAAAGCAGAGGGCAAAATTCATCTTAGCTTACAACAAGATGGTGATCAGGTTCGAGTGCAAATCTTGGATAATGGCACTGGCCTCACAGATTCAGAAAGTCACTACCAGTCAAGGGCGATTGAGATTACCAATCAGCGACTCGCAAATCTTTCGGATAATAAATTCAGTGAGGTTGAGATTCTAAATCAAGAAAAAGAAGGTCAAATTAGTGGCGTAATGGTGAAATTCAATTTTCCGCTTCATTATGCAATCTGATTCAATTCTTACACTTATCGTCGAGGATGAACCTTCGGCGAGTCAAAACCTGCAAAACATACTGACTAAGTATGCTCCACAAGTGAAGGTCATTGGTGTTTGTAAGGATGTGAAAGAAGGTGTCTTGGCCATTGAAGAATGTAAGCCACAACTTGTGTTATTGGATATTCAACTCGGAACACAGACTTCTTTCGAAATTCTTGACGAAGTACGATACACCGACTTCAAGATCATCTTCGTGACAGCATATAATGAGTACGCGGTACGTGCATTTCAATACTCGGCGGTGGACTATGTCGTAAAACCCATCAATCCTGAAAGATTGCAACAAGCGATCCAGAAAGTCAGCAATCAAATCTCGGCTAACAACATGACTTCAATGCTGCAGGTACTGATGGAGAACATGTCAGGTAATCAGCCACATCTTAAAAAAATTGTGCTTTCTACATCGGAAATGGCTCATGTCGTCGAATTGGAAACCATAGTGTATTGTAAATCCTCGGGGAACTATACCATCTTTCACTTCATAGATCGTAAACCCCTTATGATTTCTAAGACGCTCAAAGACTATGACGAGCAACTATCTGGAAATGGTTTTTTTCGGGTGCACCGTTCGTGGCTTATAAGTGAGTCAAAGATTTCGGGCTATGACAGAAGAGATGGGGGATTCGTTGTCATGAGCGACGGGTCTAAGGTTCCAGTATCACCAAGCAGAAAAGAGGCACTTTTAGCTTTGATAGCCGATAGGCTGGTCTAATCCCACTAGTTCAGACAGCGCTTTCACTCACTCAAACCTGTTGCTCAGTCATTTGTAAATTCAACCTTCTAAAAACGAAGGATCATTGCGAATAAGCATTAATTGGTAATTCGCATGATTAAAACGTTTCCTAAGGTATGGGTATTCCTTTCCTTTATTTTTTCCGGTGTCCTAAATAGTACTGGTCAGGTCTTTTCAGAATTTGATGAGCTGATTGGAGGCACTGCAAATTCAGGCTTTGCTAGTAGAATTGCAGTCCATGCCAGTACCGCAGTAGTTAGTTGCGAAGGCTGTGGTACTTCCGGACAAGTGATTGTTTATGAGCAGGATGGAGCTGTTTGGCAGGCAGTTGCCACGCTTACACCCGCAACACCAGAGACCGGCGGTTCATTTGGAAGATCCGTGGATATTTTCAATGACGTCATTGCGGTGGGGAATGCTGCAAACAGAGTCTACGTGTTCGAAAAACCAGCTTCGGGATGGTCCAGCGGTACAGAAGACGCAGTACTCACATTCAGTGTCAGCAATACTTCAACTGGGGAACGGGTTAAAATTTCGGAAAACTACATTTTGGCGATGATAAATGGACCTACCAATCCAGCCAATAACGGGGTTGCGGCCTTTGAGAAGCCTAGTGGCCCCTGGGTTTCCACAAGTTCTGCAGTAAGAATAGCCAGACCCTTTGGTACTTCGTCTACGCAGTTCGGAAGAGGACTAACGGCTTTTGGCGATACCATCATGGTAGCCAGTGCCGAAGGAGACAATCCTGCCTACTTATATTTTAAACCCCCAGGTGGTTGGGGAGGTAGTGTGATTTTTACGCCTGACGTTACGCTTGAGGCAAGTGTAAGTATGAATGTGTCCAATGTCTCCAGCTTTGTTTCATTAAATGAACTGCATGCTTATGTAGGAGTTGAAGGTAGCCCAGTTCACATATATCAAAGACCTTCATCAGGCTGGAATAGTTTATCCGGATCTTCTAAATCTGAAGATTTCCTTCTCTCCGCTTCAGTTGGTGCTTCTTCATTGTATGGTGCTTCGCTGGCATTGGTTGCGGATAGTACCTTAGTGGTTGGAGATCCCAGTAATAATGCAGTGGATATTTTCTTCAAAGGGGCGAATGGCTTGTGGTCCAGTAAGACTGCGGATGAGGTAGTATCCGCTACCAACAGTGTAGTTGGAGACCAATTTGGTATTGCTGTAGGCTTGGACAGCGATTTGGATCTTCTGATTGGGGCCAATCAAAGTGATCGAAACTCGTTGACAAACACCGGGAGTTTCTACTATTTCTTAGGTCCTTTGGGCGTCGGCCCAAGCTTCTCTGGTTTCAGTTCACCAGTGGCTACAGTAGCGCAGGGTGCTCAAGTTGAAATCGCGTTTTCTTCACTTTTATCATCGAGTGATGCAACAGATCCTGATGGTACAGTAGATGGTTTTAGGGTACATGCGCTGGTGTCAGGAACTTTAAAAATTGGGACCGATGCTGCGTCAGCTACCCCATTTGTAGTTGGGACGAATGACTTAATTGATGCTTCAAACAATGCTTACTGGACGGCAGATAATGGCGTCGTAGGTACTGGCGTGGATGCATTTTCTGTTGTAGCAGTGGATAATTCTGGAAATGAATCTACCACAGCGGTAAATTTAGCCATAGATGTTACAGCATTTGATCTGCTTCTCAATGAACTGCTTATTAATGTAACAGATGTATCAGATGCAACAAATGAATACATTGAATTCCGAGGGACACCTGGATCTGTGGTACCCTCTGGTATTTATTTCTTGGCGTTCAGTGGAGATCGAAATGCTGGTGCCGGTCGGGTGTTTCTCGTCTTTGACCTTTCCGGATTGGTCATTGGGAGTAATGGTCAGCTCGTGCTGGCGCAGAATGGAAACGGTTACAATATTGATCCAGGGGCTACCACAGTGTTAAGCAATAGTTCTTTTTGGGGTGGATTGGCGCAGGATGACTTTGCGTTCAGAAATGATTCGTATAGTTTTTTGCTAGTAAGTGCTCCTTTGGCACCTAGGGATGACCTAAACTACGATCCCGATTTTGATGGTATCCTATCTGGTGATGCCGCCAATTGGTCAATAATCGATGGAGTGGGCAAAATTGACGGCTCTGAGGTTTCTGATATTGGTTATGCTCCAATCAATTTCAGCGTTAATGGTATCGGCATATCAGTAAATACTATTGAAACCATCACGGGGTTTGAAGCCTACTATTTTGCCAGAAACGGAAATTCAACGGGCTTTTCGGCAGCAGATTGGGTCATTGCAAGTGTGCCGGGGACCGCTGCAGCTAATTTCACTTTGGGAGCTGGCAAGACCATACCATCAGTTTTTGAAGGACAGCTGCTTAATCATCTAGGAAGTGAAAATCCGGCACAAATCAACTGGATTGGGGTAAGTAACGACTGGGCGAGTCCCACCAATTGGGATAAAGGCACTGTACCAGGAAGTATTGATTACGTTGCTGTTTCTGATGTAGGTCAGTCCCCGGTGATCACGACTAATGAAGAGGTTTATAATTTGGAATTAGCTACGGGGGCTTCGATTTCTATAAGTTCAGGAGCTTCTTTGGCAATCTATGAGGATTTCTCAGGGGCTGGAATCATTGGTGCAGATAGGGATACCCAAGGCAGTGCCGGTTACAGCATGATCGGCTCACCCATTGCCGGCAAAAATACTTCCGAACTGAATGCGGATTTCCTATACAGCTACAACGGTACGACACAAACATTTGAAGTTCCCACAGGACCTATGATTCCAGGAGAGGGGTTCTTTGTAGGATATAATGCAGTCAGCCCGACAGTATCCCTACATGGTACGCCAAACACGGGAAACGTAGCTGTGACCATTCCTGCAGATGAATTCAAGATCCTTTCCAATCCTTACCTTGCACCTATATCCTACGCTGCATTCGATGCTGCGGCCGGGAGTACTAATGGCAACATTTGGCTCTGGGATGATGGTGGTGCAAATACAGGAGCGGATCGATTTGGAGACTACGTGACGGTGAATAGCCTGGGTGTCACCGCTGCCACGAACGGAAGCACTGGCAATATCTTTAGTGGATCTATCGCTTCTTTTCAGGGATTCTTTGTCAAAGGCGGCATCTCTGGGGGTAATTTCATCTTCACACCTTCCATGCAAGATCTTGTCAACGGTAATGGGGACAACAGCCATTTTAGAATTGCGGATGACGTTCAAAAAGTAAAGTTGGCTCTTACAGGCAATGGGTACTACAACGAAATCATCGTGGCCTATACAGGTGCAGCTACATTCGAGCTTGATCGTGGCATGGATGCAGAGAAATTCTCGGGTAACGAGTACTTTGCATTTTACTCAATGCAAGCTGCCAATCGACTGGCCATCCAGGCACTCCCTCAGCTTGCGCATGAATCGACCGTGAAGCTTGGATATGAGCTTGCGGAAGCTGGAAATTATTCAATTGGTTTGGTAGAATCATCAATGACTGATCGGATTTCCATCTCCTTGTTTGATACGCGAACAGGGGACTTACGTGACCTGACCTCGGAGGATATGCACTTTACGGTTGAAAATGCCGAAAGTTCGGACGACCGCTTCCAATTAATTGTGGCACTTGAATCTGTTTTGAACATTGAAGAAGACCTATCAGGGTTCAAGGTCCATGGAAATCGAAATCAATTGAAATTGTGGGACGATTCGCTTTCAGGGACCACGGAGGTCGCCATCTACAATTTACAAGGCAAAGAGGTATTTAAAGACCTTGTTGAATTCTTCGACGGCGAAGCACAGCTAAAGACCTCCTTGAGAGAAAATCAACTGTATGTTCTGAAAGCGAATGGTCAGCGTGTCAAGTTTCTAATCAAATAATTGCAATCATGAATAGTAGTACAAGATTCATATTTACACTCCTTCTTTCGGTCAGCACATTAATGCTGACCGCGCAACCACCGACACCACCAGCCACTCCAATTGACGGGGGTCTCGGCATTCTACTGGCTGGTGGAGCACTCTACGGAATGAAAAAAATCAAAGACAAGAGAAAAAATTAGTTCAACAGGCAGGCAGAACTAAGGTGGTTTTGCAGACTGGCGGCTTCAAAGGAAGCCGCCTTTTTTGGCTTCAATCAACAGATGAGTCCTTTCAATCAACAGACAGTACCGGTGAATCAACGATCCTGCTGAATTAGGGTAAAGCCTCTTAACTTGAAGGGTCAAGGCGTTTTTAAGTAAATTCAAGCGTGACCCGACTGCTCCTTTTAGGTTTCTTTTTTACTTCTTTCAACCAACTAGTGGCTCAAACTGATTGGGATCGTATTTTAAAGCAGATGAACGATTCCATAGCGGTTGGTTCTTTGAATTACGTCCGAGAACATGCTATGCAGTACCTGTTGGAGGCGAAAACCCAAGAGAATGCACAAGTGATCGGGAAGCTCTACTTTGGCATGGCACTTGGATACTATCGATCCGATCCTTTAGCCGGCATTCCCTTCCTGGATTCCTCCATTTACTATTCGGAAAAAGGCGCAGGCATTTCTAATCAAATTCGTGCGTTGAATGCAAAGAGCTCTTTCTTAAAGAAGCTTGGCAGATTCAAGGAGGCTAAAAAGACGAGTTTGGAAGCATTCCGACTTTCAGGTCTGGGTGCAGGCGAACGTTTGTTTCTCAGTGCCTGGAATGTTTCCATCAATTATCGATACCTCGGGCAATACGACTCTGCGCTTTTTTACATCACCATTGCGGATAGTTTGGCCCAGTCCAGCACAAACAAAAGAGACCAATACCTCGCTTTGCAAGGCGCATCAAATATCTATTTGGACATGCGAAATTATGACAAAGCCCTACAAACGATTCGCAGGATGCCTGAGGGAACCTCTCAAGGAGATCAGATGTACGAAGAGTTAAACCTTGGCTTGGCTTACTTGGGGCTGAATCGGCCAGATAGCGCACTAATGGCCTTTGAGACTGCGTTATCCATTGCCGTCGCTCAAAAGGATTCGATAGAGCAAGCAAATCTTCTAGCACATCTTACGAGCACGTACATGGAGTTGAATCTTCCCGACAAGGCCATTGAAAGCGTGAGGCACTCGCTGAAGATTTCAGTCAAGCAGGAAACTTTTGACATTGTGGCTAAGAACTACTTGGTTCTGGCGGCGCTGCTCTTGGGGCAAGACCAAACCGAAGAAGCGATCCCGGTGGCGGAGGAAGCGCTCAGATTAGCGATAATGCATGAATATGTGGATTTTGAGATTGATGCGCTTTCATTGCTCGCACGCGCGCATGCCATGCAAGAGGAACATAAAATGGCCTATCAATACCTACAGCAATACCAGGAGTTACACGAAAGGAGGACAGACGAGGAAAAAGTGGCCAAGGTTGAAGAGTTGAAAACCATTTACGAATTGCAGCAAAGGGAGCAGAAGATAGCTGCCTTAGCTCAGGAAAATACGATCAAAGATCTTCAACTTGGTCAGCAGCGAATTGTCTTGATTGCATCTGGTGTAGTTTTCTTATTGGTAGTGATCGCCGTGGTGCTATTTATCCGGCAGTATCACGCGAAAGCAAAAGAAAGACAGCTTTCACTTGAACAAGATGTACTGAGGATACAGATGAACCCACACTTTATTTTCAACGCACTGGCCTCCATTCAAGGGTTTATTACCAGAAATAAACGGAAGGAAGCAGCAACCTACCTCGCAAAGTTTGGAGAACTCACCAGGGACATTCTGGAGGCGTCGAGGCTGGAACTTATCCCTATCAAGAAAGAATTAGAGATGATTCGGAATTACATAAGTCTTGAAAACGCAAGATTTAGTAAGTCACTCAAGTTGGATGTCGAATTGAAAGGGATTGACCCTGATGATGAACTGCTGGTACCACCCATGATGATTCAACCTTTTCTGGAGAATGCGATCAAGCATGGTTTCAAAGAGCGGGAATCGGGTAACATCGTGGTGGGTATTGAAAAAAATGAACAGTTACTTCATCTTTCTGTGATGGATGATGGCGTCGGAATACAGAGGGATCAGCCGATTTCTGATAAATCACTTGCGATTCAAATCACGCAGGACCGACTCAACCACATGAAGAAGTACACCAAAAACCTGCAACTAAGCATCAATAATGTTGTTGAAGATGACGGCACTGTTGTAGGCGTTCGGGTTACATTTGACTTACCAATTGTCTATGCGCATTGAGGTTAATGTTTTGATTGTCGAGGATGAGCAGAAAGCCAGTGAAGCACTGGAAGATCTGATTAAAATGGTTATGCCAGGCGTGCACATTTTGCCCACAGCTTCTACTGTTGAGCAGGCAATCGAAGCGATTAAGCAGTCGGAGCCTCAATTGGTGTTCCTAGATATCCAGTTAGGTGAAGAGGAGTCGTTCCAAATTCTGCGGCGTATTTCAAATCAAGCGTTTGAGATCATATTTGTCACAGCGTATTCAGACTATGCCGTGGAGGCATTTAAGTTTTCGGCCGTTGATTATCTGCTAAAACCAATTGATCCTGACCGACTCTCTCAAGCAATGGAAGAAGCGGTAGATCGAATCAAGACCAAGCAGCGACCTAAGAAAATTGATGCCCTACTTGATAATCTAGCCACTAAGCAGCCGAAAAAGTTGGTGCTCACAACACTGGATTTTGTCCATGTTGTCGATATCAACAACATCATCAAATGTCAGTCTTCTGTGAATTACACCATCTTTTACATCCGTGGAGAAAAGGAGATTCTGGTTTCGAAGACACTGAAGGAGTTTGACGAACAACTAACCCCTCACGGCTTTTTTAGAGCACATAAATCCTGGCTGATCAATATGAACTATGTGAAGGGGTACAACAAGAAAGAAGGAGGAGCCATTTTGGAGGACGGAGGTGAAGTACCCGTCTCGACTGCCAAGAAGGAAGACTTCATGGAGGCGCTAAAGTCGTACTTCTAAACCAAGGCTCAATACGTCAAAATCAACTAACACCTTGGCATAATCAATAAAGTTGGTGGATAAATAGAAATACACTTCCACTTCCATACTATTCCAAATTATTGCAGTTCGAAATGTAATAATTTAAATAGTAGAAGTGTGACCAAAACGCGTATTTCCATCCTCCTCTTTTTGACAAGTATTGCAAATGTGATGGCTCAGAACCTCAAGATAAGTGAGGTCATGTTTCATGCCAATAGCGTTTCAGATACCGGGAATGAATACATCGAGCTCTCGGGTACCGCCAATAGCACCATTGCAGCGGGCACCTACTTTATCGTGCTTTCAGGAGAATCGAGCGGTAACTTTGGTTTTGTGCGTGCCTTTGTCGATCTCGGAGGTAGAACGATTGGAAGCAATGGTTATCTGGTCCTTCTTCAGCAAGGAAACGGATATACCGTAGACCCCAATGCGAGTCAGTCCACGGGTGTAGGAACCCAGTGGGGAAATATTACAGACAATGGCCTTAATTTTACCAATGAAACAAACAGCTACCTGTTGATTTCATCTCCTGATGTTCCGTTAGGGGGCATCAGCTATGATAACAATGGTGATGGCATCATCGATGCAACCTTGAATACCAATGGCAATCCTGCCATCAACTGGACCTTTCTGGACGGGGTTGGGAACTTGGATGGTGACGTCGGAGACATTGCCTATGGACTGATCAATTTTAGCCCCAATGGAAATGGGGTCGCCTCCAATACCATTGTTAATACCGGTGGTTTTGTGCCCGGGTACCTTGCTCGAACCGGAAGCTCTGTTGGTTCAACGGCTGCTGACTGGGTTGCTGCACGAATTGTGGGAACCGATGCTTCGAGCTTTACCCTTGGTTTTACCATTACCACACCGGCCTCCTTAGCCGGTAATTCCTTAAATCATGTTGGAAGCATTAACCCCGGAGCTAACTTATCTTCCCAGCCGCCCCAATTTGATGCTTTTAACGGGTCCTTAGCATCCCTCTATGCAAGCCAGGAAGCAGAGATCTCCTTCAATGACTTGATCGTTTCCGGAAATGAGACCGATGATGGTACAGTGCAAGCATTTACCGTCACTTCACAGCAGAGTGGTACATTGAAGCTTGGTGCAAGTGCAGCTATAGCTACGCCTTTTGTGAGTGGAACAAACGACCAGATCAACGCCGGCACCAATGCTTATTGGACGCCTGATGGGGGCATATTCGGGAACGACCTAGATGCTTTTAGTGTAGTGGCCAAAGACGATGATGGCCTTGAATCGCTTATCCCTGTCACTGTGACCGCGGATGTTGTTGAGCTATTTCTTAGCGAAATCTTGATTCATATGCCGGATGTAGCTGACATCAACAATGAATATGTTGAGTTTCGCGGAACCCCCGGAGCAGTCATACCAGAAGATACATACTTTGTCACAGTCAGTGGAAATGTAAATCCGGGTGAAGTCTTTCACTCCTTTGATCTTGGAGGACGAACCATCGGAACGAACGGTTATCTTGTTCTTCTTCAAGTGGCTAATAGTTATTCCACTCCAGCAGGAGCAACACGTGTGGTGGAAGCGGGGAGTAGATGGAGCACGCTTGGCGGTAATGATTTACTTTTTGAAAATAACCGTGCCTTTAGCTATTTGCTGGTTTCTTCCGGCAGCGCTCCTGCTGTTTCAGCAGACTTTGATTCGAACGACGACGGGATTCTTGACGGAGTGGCAGCAAGCTGGCAAATCATCGATGGTGTTGCTTCAGCTGCAGTGGTTGTCAGTGATCTGGTTTATGCTCCTATCAATTTTTTACCAAACGGAGTTGGGACGGCTACCTCAGGCACCACCATAAACATCGGAGCATTTCTTCCGAACTACTTTGCAAGAACAAAAGATGCCGTAGGATATACTGAGGAGGATTGGCTTGTTGGCGTGGTTGATGGAACCACCTCAGCCACGTTCAATCTGGAAAGCGGACAGACGGCTCCTTTGGTGGTAGGATCAACAAAGCTTGACCATATCGGGGATGCAAATCTTGAGTTTATTTATTGGGATGGACTTACCAATACGATCTGGAGCGATGTTGGTAACTGGCGTGGTGGCCAGGTGCCAGGCGCTTCGGATTTAGTTATCCTGAAATCTGCCACAAATCCGGTGGTAACAGGAAACTTCGCTGCTAAGAACATCGAAATGAGGGGAGGTATTTCCGTTACCGTAAGTAGTGAATCGGCTCTCGGCGTCTTCGGGGAAGTTTATGGAAATGGGAACATGACATTGACCAGAAATGTACGCGGCGATGAAAGCTATAACGTGCTCGGATCTCCTTTTACAGCTACAGCCTCTTCGGAACTCTCAGCGGATTTTCTATACGCGTATGATGGAAGTAGTTACAGCGTCCCGACCGGGAATCTCGTTCCAGGGCAAGGGTATTTTGTTGCCTATAGTGCAACGTCTCCAAGCTTAACGTTGACCGGATTCCCCAATTCTGGAGATGTGACAGTTGCCGTGACTACCAGTGGGGATGGATACAACCTACTTTCCAACCCGTACACTGCACCCATTGATCGACTGGATTTCATCTTTGGCAATACCTCCGTTTTAGATGGAAACATTTGGCTTTGGGATGACGGAGGAAGCAACGTGGGAGGTGATCGCGGAGGAGATTACATCATGATTAACAACCTGGGCGTGGTCAGTACGGTCGGCTTGCGAGACGGCGTTGCAGGGGAAAAAGGAGCTGCAGCATTCACAGGAAAAATGGGCACTATGCAAGGATTTTTGGTCAATGCAACTAACAATGGAAATGTAAATTTTGACCCTTCTATGATATCGCTGGGTTCGGGCGACAACCAAGATGAAGGCTTCTTTAGGACCGTTTCAAATGAATATCAAATCTTAAAGCTTTCTTTATCGGGATTATCAGGTTACAATGAGCTGATTGTAGGTCTCTGTGAGGGCGCAACGGAAGGTATAGACTTTGCGCTTGATGGTCCAAAGTACACGACCAATGAGGCTTTTTCATTTTATACTTTGCTAGATGGAGAACCATTTGCCTCACAGGCCCTTCCAAAGCTCAGTAGTACGGCTTTTGAGGTGGAATTGGGTATCGAACTTGAGCAGAAAGGGTTGTATTTGCTGGAGGTTCTTGAACGCAGGAACTTTCCTAAAGACGTAACCATCACACTGATCGATGTACAGTCAGGTCAGGCATTCGACCTGTTGGCAAAAGACGCGCTTCAATTGGAGCTGGAGAGTGGTGTTCATTCCAATAGGTTTAAGCTAAGATTTGATTTCGCCCAACCCCTTGCACTGGAAAATAACTTGCTTAGCACCTTTCTGGTAGAGGGGGATAAGTCACACCTAAAGCTTCGAAGTCAGGAAATATCGGACGGGCTGGTGGCGATTCATACGCTGGCAGGGGAATTGATTTTTGAGGATCACATAAGGTTTCGAGATGGTGAAGCCATCATTCATCCACACCTTGAAACCGAGACCCTTTATGTGATTCGACTAGGGGATGCGTCAACAAAGTTTCTACTTCACAAATGAATAAATTTTCAATCATGAGCATGCGTACATTGTCTTTGCTATTTCTACTTTTTGGGTTGCTTTTCGTGCCGTTAAACGTTATTGCCCAATCACCACCGCCTGCAACGCCTATCGATGGTGGTTTGGGAATCTTGCTGGCAGGAGGTGCAGCTTACGGAGTTCGGCGGCTGATCAAAAAAAGGTGAGGTATTTTTCATTAAGAATGCTCCTTAGCCGGTTATGCGGATCATTGGTGTTGTTACTGGTTGTTTCATGTGCTCAAAAGTATATCGTGGTTTCAGAAAATGCATTGTATCATTTGAGATCTAGAAAAGTGGTCACATTTCCCGTTGACTCCACTAGTCATTTTTATGATGTAGTGACACTTTCAGAGAAAGAGTTTGAGAAATCGATTGAAGAAATGGAGGAGCTCCCTAGATAAGCAGGCAGAACAATGGTGGTTTTGCAGAGGGCGACGTCGGCAGCGTCGCCCTTGTCATTCCACACGCTCTTTTGTGACAATTCGTATTTGAGGCCGATTAAATGTAAAGTAGCCCAAGCCACCCACGACATTCGTTGGAAAGTTGACAGGTTCCGAATCCGAAAGAATTCCCCCAAATCGCTGGCGCACATCCAAAAACCTAAAGTAGCCCTCTGTAATGTTGGTGAAGAAGAAGGCAATGGTATCGGAAGCGATTGGATCAAACAATTCAACAGTATCACTGTAAACCCGCTCCGTCAACTCCTGATCTGAGAGTAAACGCTCGTAAAAAAGGCCACTATTTCCTCCGTTTAAGCTAAATATGTTTTCCCCTACCTCATTGGCAAACTGCAACGGGTCAAATACATTCAGCGAATACCAATTATCGGACATTGGGTCAGTGAAGGAATAGAAGAGCATTTGGATGGTATCCTCGTCCACGATCTCCTCAAAAAAACCGACAGTATCCAACGAAACAGCCGGCACTGCGGCAGTTTCAGCAGATACCCGCATTCCTGTCTGAGGGTCAAAAACATCCAGGCGCAATGTCTCATTATCTTCTATCGACAACTGCTGGGTGAAGTAAACTCCATCTATGTCCTCAAGCCCTTCCAGTAGGATTTCTTCAGCATTGGTTGTCAATCTTACCTCTGCATCACTGACCACGATTTGATTGATAAAGTCTTGCGAAAGAGAATCTTCATTTCCTTCTAAAGCCGAAAAACTTCTTGTCACAAGCACAGCTAACCCTAACGTGTCTACATTGATCGATGAAATGACCAACTGTGAAGGAGCAGGTTCTACCTGGATCAGCAGATTTTCCGGGAGGCATGAGAGCGTTCCACCTGCGAGTAACAGGAGCGTCAGTATCTTTTGTATGTGTCTCTTTGTGTCCATGTTTAAAAGTTGAAATTCCATGCGATTGAGGGGATGAAACCAAACAATCCGTTTTGGACGTACCGGTAGCTTTGACCATCGAACTGCACCGAAACCCGATATGGAGAGGCTCTGTTGTAGAAGTTGTAGAAACCGAAATGCCATTCGCTGGAGAACCATTTTGTAGGCTTGTTTTTAACGATGAAGTTCACGTCTAGCCGATGGGTCGAGGCCAATGTCACCTCGTTTCTGGAGGTGAACGTTGGGACGAGTTCTATACCCGTAAAGGAAGGATTTGGAAAAAAGTATTGTCCGTTTTGTGGGGTAAATCTGGAACCACTGGAGTAGACCCACACCATTGCGAACGCAAAGCGATCCGAAATATCAAAATTGCTTACCATGGAGATGTCATGCCGTCGATCGTATCTAGCCGGGAAGGTAACTCCTTGATTGAGGAGTTCAAATGTACGGTTTGCCTTCGCAATGCTGTAACCCAGCCACCCTGTAAACTTGCCAATCTTTTTTCGAATCAATAATTCTCCCCCAAAGGCTTTCCCATTGCCATTGATAAGTTCCTCTTCAAAATTATCGTTGAGAATGAGGCGTGCACCTTCACGATATTCAATGAGTCTGGACATGGTCTTGAAGTAGAATTCCGTGGAAATACTCACATTCCATTTTTCAATACCTGTAAAATACCCAGCGGCTACCTGATGGGAGGATTGAGGTTTCACTGTGCTCGTTACAGGATACCATAAGTCTGTGGGTAGCGAGATGGAGGAACTGGAAACCCGGTGCATGTATTGCTTCATGAACGTGTAGCTAAATTTCACGGAATTAAGGCGATTGATAGCATAGCGTGCAGTGACGCGCGGTTCTACGCCACCATAGAATGTTCCTTCTACTATAGAGGAGGAAAACCGAAGCCCGTAGTTACTTGTCCATTTTGTATTGAAGGTATGCTCATTGTTTGCATAGATGGCCATTTCCTGGTTGACGATCAATTCGCCTTCCCGACTCCCAAGCGCGTCGGAAATCTCTCCTCCTGTATTCACCACATTCGGGCGAAAGAGATGAGTGACAGTGTTAAAGCCCCATTTAAAGTTCATGTCGGGGGAGTAGAAGTAGTCCCAATCTCCTTTTAACCCATAGTCCTTAATTGACGAGCGAATGAGAATGGAATTGTCAATAAAATTTCCACCTATGTCATAATCAAAGCGTGTATTGAAAAGCGTGATGTTGTGAAAAAGCTTGTCGTTTGCATAAATATGGTTCCATCGTAGGGTGGTTGTGGCATTGCCCAATTTGAACCCGAAATTGAGTTCGTTTCCAATATCATCAGCTTCTTCTGCAATGTCGTCATTGGTATCCTCTTCCACCGTTTCGTTGAAGTCCAAGACATCGTCTCCCAAATAGGCGCTCAAATAGAGCCGATTTCTTTGGTTGATCTTGTAGGAAATCTTGCCGTTAAAGTCGTAGAAGTAGTATGGAAGTTCTACTCCAGTAAGTCTCAATACCTGGTCAATGTAGGTCCTTCGGCCTGAGGCCATGATGGATAACTTTTCTTTGATAATAGGACCATCGATCGTAAGTCGAGACGAAAGCAAGCCGATGCCACCTTTTCCATGCCAGCGCTCCAGGTCCCCCTCTTTGAGCCGTACATCCATTACCGAGGAGAGCCGTCCTCCATACTGCGCAGGAAAACCACCCTTAACCAGTTTCACATCTCGAATCGCATCGTTGTTAAAAATGGAGAAAAACCCGAACAAATGCCCCACGTTGTATACCGTAGCTTCGTCAATGGTGATCAGGTTTTGATCGTCCGTTCCTCCGCGGACCAGCATGCCGGTCGTTCCTTCTCCTCCTCTGGAAATCCCTGGCATGAGCTGAGCCACTTTGATCAAATCCACCTCTCCTCCGATGGCAGGAATGGTTTCTATTTCTTTTGGCTTCAATTGGATTATTCCCATTTCTGGTTTTCGTACCTCCTCTTCCAGCACAAACCGATCCGAGGTAACGACTACTTCAGTAAGCTTATCGGCTGATGGCTGCAGGGCGATATTCAGCTCTGTATTTTCTTGCAGGTTGAGCTGATGTTCTTGGGTATTGAACCCGATGTAAGAGAATAGCAAAGAAACTTCCCCGGCAGGGAGCGTCAAAGAGTAGAAGCCATAATAGTTGGTGACAACACCACGCTGATTCTCCACGTCGTAAATGATCGTGGTGCCGATCAGCGCTTCGGAACTCGAAGCATCTGTCACATAGCCACTTACGGTATACGTTTCCTGGCTACAAACGAACTGTAAGTGACCTAAAAGAATGATTATAAACAGCCACTTTTTCATATCGTAAAGGAGAGTCCAAAGGAAGTGCCAGAATAAGAACCAACCAGGTTAAAAGGATCAGTTCTTTGAAGACCTGCCCCAAGATGAAGGGAGAAGAACAGAGATTTGTATTTCTGGTATTCCGACTTTTTACCTGCAAATCTCCATTCCACACCAACTGGTACATTGAAATAGATACTGTACTTCTTATCGGCAAAAAGTTTCCGGTCTCCTTCGAATAAGAAACTGGAAATTTGGATTTCATGTATCCAGTCTACTCCAGAGAAAAATCGAAATCTCCGGTTTCTCTTGGTCAAAAACGTTCGGGCTCCAAGTGTGATTCTAAAGACCTCATGATCCATGGAGTAATCAAGACTGTTGGAATCAGGTTGAGTGAGCCGAAACAGATTCAACTGTTGACGACCCGTCTCAAAGGAAACCGAAAGCTGATCCAGTTGCTTTGTCTGCTCCAGTAGTCTTCCTTCAAAAAGAAAAGCAATTTTAAAACCCGCATAATTTGACGAGAAACCTTGGGCATCATCAAGGATTACATCATCAAATCTTTGCAGGATGGCAGGTCGGCTGAAGTCTGAAATTAGTTTATCATAGCTGGGTTGATTACTTTGAAAATTGGCAGTTGTACTTACAACCTGAATAGAATGGACGTGCAGAAATTTGGATGAGTCTACGAAGGAATTTTGTGACTCGGCAGGAGCGGAGGTGATTAGCAGTAAAGCGAAACCCATGACTTTTACGTACCGTTCCATGTGTTTAATTTTCGAACTAGAGCCGATCAAAAAGCTCCTGTTGTTTTTTGGCTTGCAATTCCTCCTGCTCAACTGCAAGTCGACCGGCATATGCTTCCATGTCCAGATAAACCTGTGAATTTACATCACACAAATAATTGATCACCAATGCGATGCTATCCATCAGCATGATGGCGTTGCCGGATTTATCGGTAATGAATTGTGTTGCCGGGTTGATTTGTTGAGACAGGTTGTATTTCTCTGAGAGTACTTTGAGAATAAGGTTCTTTTCATCTTCATCTTTCAAATAGGAAAAGGTATAGTTGAAGAAAAAAAGTTGGTTCTTGAAGAAATGAAGCTCGAGGCGTACTTTCTGGGTCCCTAAGAAAATCTTATAGAAAAGTATGTTCACCACGCCAAAGGGGAATTTGTGGCTCACCTCATAGTTTGGATTCCCGTATTTCCTCTTGAGATACTTTCTGGGTTGGTCCTTAAAAAGCGAACTTGTGGAAAATAAGATGTCTTGCTCGGTGGTCAGGGCCTGTTTGTTCTTATTTTTTACTAGTTGAAGGTAGGTCTCGACGTTGTAGTATTTATCCAAACTGATCTCATAATAATAGTCCCTGGAATAGTACATGTTATTCCTGGACCGAGATTTAAACAGCCGTCTTAAAAACCTTTTCATTCTGCTTTATTGCCATTCAAGTTATACAAATGCCGGAAGAAAATCAGATATACCTATAGCATTTAGTTTGAAATAAACGAGTCTCTATTTTTCCACAAACGTTTTAACTAGCTCGTTGTGAATATGATAAAATAATTACTTGGTTATTGTTGATTAATTCAGTTTATCGCTAAAACTTTGCAAATCATTACAGCTAAATAATAGATTACGATGATTACCAAAAAGTATTTAAAAAGCAAACCTGTAGCTAAAGTGACCTTCTCACTGGCTAAGAAAGAAGCTCAAGGAGCTGAAAAAGTGACATTGGCAGGAGACTTCAATAATTGGAGTACTACCGCTATAGAACTGAAGAAAAACAAGAGTGGAAAGTTCTCTGTAACCGTTGACTTGGAGCAAGGCAAATCATACGAGTTCAGGTATCTCCTAGATGGAGCAACCTGGGAAAACGATTGGAAAGCGGATGCCTATGTTCCTAACAACCTTACATTCGAAGAAAATTCAGTCGTGGAGGTCTAAGCCTCCACTTTTTGTGGCTCTGTTTCTACCGCCAAAGAAATTTTATCGCCTAGTGCACGCCAAGATCCGTTTTCACCGGATTTTATCTTTTTAAACACCAAATTCTGAAGATGGATGAGTTCAACGTCCATCTTCAGTTTTATGAATCTCTCCAGCAATTCAACGCCCTTTTCGGGATTAAATAACCCTTTGTAAAGAACTTTTCTTAAGGCGTCAGAGGCTTTAAAGTTGTAATTCTTAGAGGGCACGATATTCCAAAGAATCAACTCGTCCAGTGTCTCGAACAGAAACGTGTCCTCCCCACTTTCACTCCACTGAATTAGGGCACTCCTCAAATCATGCTCCAGTTTAGTAATCAGGTTTTGCCACAGAATGTGTGGCACCACCAGTTCCTGTCTGCGCATGAGATTTAATAAGCTATAGTTCTGTTGCGCTATCCGCTCAATCGAACCGGCAGCATCTTTGACATTGATCTTAATGACCTCGTCCAGAACTTTTTTCTGCTCATCTCGCATCAAGTCAAAGAACGAAAAGTGCGTATTGCCAAAGAATTCGTGGATGTCATGAATCGCAGAGGTGATGTACCCATTTTGGAACTTTGAAGAGAGTCTGGCTTCAATTTCCTTGAAGTTTCGCTCGTCATAGTTGTCCATGGTACCACCAATGATCTGATGATTCCCCAGGTAGAGTACGGCAAAACTTAAGTATTTGACTGAAAGGGTCACTTTGGAATGAATTACTGCCCGTCCCATGCATATAATCTGATGACCTGATCGGTGTCGCGTAAGATCGCTGGTCTGAATTCGATAGTTGAATACTTGAAGCGTTTTTGGGTTTTCAGCAAATAACACGTTTACGGCATAGTGCATGCCAACCTTGCTCAAGGTCATGCGCTTGGGTGTTACCCATCTTTCATAGATGTCTCGTATGGAACCATGGACTTTGATATTGCTATGGCCTTCGGCCAAAATCTGAAGAAAACCTTCTTCCAGCGCCACTTCGTTTTCCCGTTCTGCCAGCTGAATCGCTCGATTGGCATACTGCAAAATTTGCACGGTCTCAATACCGGATGCATCGTTGAAAAACCATCCACAACTCGTGAACATAAGCATGCCGTTCCGTTGCATTTCCAACAAGCGGATGACATGCGTTTGCAGACTTTTATCAAGTTTTGGCAGGTGCTTTGCAAAAAAGGCAGGATAATCCCGCTCCTCGTACTGGAAGACAGCTTCTATGAAATCATTCCTTAGCTTCCACGGTTCGTCATGAAACTCCTTCATCTCATATTCATACAGCTCATCTAACTTATCCTTGAGCCAGTTGAGTCCTTGGCGAAGGGGTGCTCTCCATTCTTGATTCCAATGTTCCTCTCCTCCTGTGTGACATCCACAATTGCTTTTCCAGCGCTCAACGCCATGCGCACAGCTCCATGCGCTATGATCGTGGATTTTTGCCTCGTGTTTTATCTCGGTTTTGGATAAAAAATATCCGTAATTGGCAAGCTGAGCATCGGTATTGTTCTCAAGGTGATAGAGACAGTAGGCCAAGGCCATCTCACCTTGATAATGGTGGTGTCCGTATGATTCGCCGTCCGTGGCAATATGCAGAAGCTCAGGAGTATCTACTGAATCAGGGAATCCGCTAAGCAGACTTTCTGCAAACAACTTACCATCATTCAAAAGTCCGCCAAAGGCAATGCTCTGAGATATTTCACCATTGTAAAAGAAAACAACAATGGACTGATTATTCCCCAAGTCTACTGTATACGGAAGATTTGGGTTAATCCCCTTCTGCCAATCACCTGAACCTCTGAATTCTTTGGCTTGGTTTGGAGCTAAAATCGTGTACTTGATTCCTTGGTCTGCGAGACATCTCAAAGTTTCAAGGTCAACGGCAGTTTCTGCCAACCACATCCCTTCAGGAGAACGCTTGAAGCGCTGCTCAAAATCGTAAAGCCCCCAATAGATTTGTGTTTCTTTATCTCTGCGGGACGCCAATGGCATGATTAGGTGGTTGTAAACCTGCGCTATCGCAGAACCATGCCCATCAAATCGCTTCATGCTGCTTTTGTCTGCCTCTAAAATGAGGTTGTAGGCGTCTGGTCGTTCCAGTTCCATCCAGGAAAGCAGGGTGGGTCCCATGTTGAAGGAGATGCGTTCATAGTTGTTGGTAATGTCTATGATCTTTCCCTTCTCATTGAGGATACGGGCGTAGGAGTTAGGTCCATAGCATTCCTCGTTGATCCGCTCATTCCAGTCATGGAATGGGGCTGCTGATTCTTGGACTTCTATTTGTTCCAGCCACGCATTTTCGCGCGGTGGCTGGTAGAAGTGTCCATGAATACAGACGTACTTGTTTGGATTTTTTTCCATTAAAAATTAGCTGATTCCTATTCGCCTTTAAATATGGCAACACCCAGTGGAGGTAATGTAATGCTGATACTTTTCGCTCTTCCGTGAGCCTCATGATCCTCTACAGATACACTAGGGTTCATGGTGTTACTTCCGCCGTAAATTTCGGCATCTGTGTTAAGAATCTCATTACAACTTCGTTCAAAGGGCACACCTATTCGGTAATTCTTGTGTACTGTTGGAGTAAAGTTTGCTACTACAACAACGCACTGACCCTTTTTGTCTTTTCTAATGAAAGAAACTGTAGAGTTTTGATGATCGTTCCATTCGATCCATTCAAATCCGTCATTGCTATAGGAAAGCTCATGAAGCGGCTTTTCCGCTCTGTAGGTCTTATTCAGGTCCTGAATTAGCCTTTTCATTCCTTGATGCTGACTCCAGTCCAGGATGTGCCAATCCAAGGATTGATCGTGTTTCCATTCTCCCCACTGTCCAATCTCATTCCCCATGAAATTGAGTTTGGAGCCCGGGTGGGCAAACATGTTGGCATATAACAATCGTGCATTGGCAAATTTTTGCCAGTCATCCCCAGGCATTCTTGAGAGAATGGAACCTTTACCATGAACAACCTCATCATGGGATAAGGGGAGCATGAAGTTTTCCGTGAATGCATACGTCATGCTGAACGAAACTTCGTTGTGATGGTACTTTCGATGAATGGGATCTTTTTTGAAGTACTCGAGGGTGTCATTCATCCAGCCCATCATCCATTTCATTCCAAATCCTAGCCCTCCCATGGAAGTGGGTCGCGAAACCATCGGAAATGAAGTGGATTCTTCGGCAATGGTCTGCACGTCAGGAAATGCTCTGTAGACTTCTTCATTGAGTTCTCTTAGGAATCCGATGGCTTCCAAATTTTCTCTACCGCCGTCTTTATTAGGTACCCATTCCCCTTCCTTCCTGGAATAGTCGAGATATAACATGCTGGCAACCGCGTCGACTCGTAAGCCATCCACATGGTACTTCTCCAGCCAAAACAGGGCGCTACTGATCAGAAAGGATCTAACTTCATTTCTCCCATAGTTGAAGATGTAGCTACTCCAATCCGGGTGGTATCCCTGACGAGGGTCTTCGTGCTCGTATAAGGCGGTACCATCGTATTCTTTGATCCCATGCGCATCTCCGGGAAAGTGACTCGGCACCCAATCCAGGATGACGCCAATATCTGCTTGATGGCAGGCATCTACCAAGGCCATGAAGTCTTGAGGGGATCCGTATCTGGAAGTTGGGGCAAAGTAGCCAAGCGACTGGTACCCCCAGGATCCGTAAAACGGATGCTCCATGACGGGAAGAAATTCAACATGGGTATACCCCATTTCCTTTACATAAGGCACGAGCTCGTGGATCATTTCCTGATACGAAAAGGATTCTTCTCCATGGTCGCCTTTTCGTTTCCAGGAACCTAGGTGGACTTCATAGACAGAGAAGGGAGCTTCCAGAGAATTGTTTTTTCCTCTTTTTTTGATCCATTTGGAGTCCTTCCACTTGTAATCAATGGATTGAACTCTTGTGGCTGTATTTGGTGGAGTCTCCCACGAAAAAGCAAAAAGATCGCACTTCTCTACTACACCACCTTCCCTGGTTTCAATTGAATATTTATAGATTTCATTGTCTTGAATACCAGGGATGAAGCCTTCCCAAATTCCGGAATGATCCCATCGAGGATAAAGAGGATGATCAGCACGTTGCCAATGGTTAAAGTTTCCAATGACTGAGACCGATTTAGCATTGGGAGCCCATAATGCAAAATAGCATCCGGCTTCTCCCTCTACTTCAACTGTTCTAGAGCCAAATTTTTCATATAAGCGATAATGCTTGCCTTCTTTGAATAAATGAATGTCCATTTCGGACAGAAGGCTGTATGTTTTTACATTTTCATGCATGGATGTCTTGTTTAATAATTTCCATAATTCCTTTGAGTGGGATCACTACCCAGTCGGGTCTGGAGTTGATCTCGTAGCCCAGCTCGTAGATTCCTTTTTCCAGAATGTGGTAGCGCAATAGAAAGTCTATTTCGTTTTCATATCCAATGTCCAGACCCTGGTCGAAGGCAATGTTCATGTATTCGTCCAAAAATATGCCTACCAGGTAGGCGTAGTATTTTTCACCCGCATCGAACTGCTGCTCCTGACTTAGCTTGCTTGGATTGTTTTGATCGAAGCAATTGGCATAGATCGCGTAATGGAAGGAACGGAACATCCCAGCTACATCTTTCATCGGCGGTTGTTTGACCTTGCGATCCCGGATGGTGGCTTCAGGCTCTCCTTCAAAATCAAGAATATAAAAGTCATCATCGGTCATGATTACTTGTCCGAGGTGATAGTCTCCGTGAATGCGTATTCGCATCGAATTCAGCTCGCTGGTGTGGAAATTGAGAATTTTATCCTTGATGATCGGTTTGTAACCAAGAAACTCTTTGGCGTATGCCAGTGCCTCGCCTTCGAACTTGTCAATGTTACTTTCCATTAGGTAATGTCGCTGATCCAAGTGATAGATAAGTCGGTTCAGCAGCCAGGCCTTGTAATCCGTGTTGAATGCTTTTGGAATGAATCTGCGTGTATACTTCTCCTTGTAAAGTGCCAGGTGCATTTCCACTGTCCGAAGGGCTAATTTTCGAACTTGTTGGATCATCTTGGGATCAATTAAGTCAACCCACTCTTTCGGGATGTTTTCGTCCTTAATCGCCTTATACAAAGGCGCCTTTGGGAGTGCCTCGATGTCAATTTTTTGAGCTTCCAATCGAGTATAAAAGGATCTAACTTCCTGTAGCATGAAAGCCCAGGCATCTCCTTTGTTTTCAATTTTCCCTTGCATCAACCCAATCGTTACCTGATAGGAGTTGCTGCGATCCCAGGTGATACTGCCAGCAAATTTTGGGCAGTTGCTGAATCCGGCAAGCTCGGAAAGGTGATAAGTCAGCTCATAATCTGGATTGGGATCACGAAATAGCTTCCGATAGATTTTGAGGAAATAAGCATCGTCAAAAACGAGGGTCGTATTGCTTTGTTCCGCATTCAAAAGCTTTGATTCGATCGAATCGGTGGAAGAACGCCCATCCAAAATTTTACCGCGCTCAAAGTTGAGTTGTCCTTCTGAATGCGAAATGTGACTTTGATCCAACATTTTGCGAAATAGGAAATCCCGCAAGGTCTTACAGTAAAGTCCATCAACGAGGAGCTTTTCGTCTCCTTCCACGGTCACGTTAGCCACCTTGGCTGCATCAGGGAGCGTAATATCTTCGTTCAGCCCCAACATCAGGAGAAAGTTCTCGGTGTGAGCTGTTTCGTAAAGTACCTCGATGATGATCAGGTAGTACAAATCGGCGTGCTCTTCCATGGGTACAATGACTTCCGCGTTGTACTTCCTTACCTTCGCATTCTTAGCCCCATACCATCTGCATTTTTGCAGGTAAACCGGTAGTACATCCGCAAGAAATTCACCCTTGAACACGTCAGTTTCCGTGAATTTTTTCCAGTCAGGTATCGTGAGGTGCGCTAAACTCATTTCTTGATTTTTTCAATTTGAAACAAATGGTAGGGAAGCCCCGGAGGGCGAAGCTCCACGAAATTCCATTCATCATGCCAGATGTAGCCGGTCTCAGCAATCAGATCGTTCACCCTAAACTCTTCACCTGCTTGAATGCCCATTTGCTCAAGAGGAAGTTGAACCCACCCACTTTGGGTGTTTCGTTCGTCCAGATTAACTACCGCAAGTACATGGTTGTCCTGACCATCCGATTTGAAGTAGGCCAGGATTTGATCATTTTCAATCGTGCAGAATTGAATATTGTTGGTTCGCTGCAAGGCGCTGTTTTCTTTTCTGACCTGATTGATTCTGGACATGTGCGCAGTAATTCGGTTGGTTTTGGACCAATCGTAGTGCTTCACCTCAAATTTTTCGGAGTTCAGATATTCCTCCCTACCAGGCAAGGCATCAGAATGCATGAGTTCATATACTGGTCCATAAACGCCCGCGTTGGAGCTCAGGGTAAAGGCCATAAAGTACCGAATGAGGTGCTTCGTTTCAGATGCACCTTGCAGTTCGAATGGATTGATATCAGGTGTATTAGGCCAAAAGTTTGGACGGAAATAGAACTTTCGATCGGTCTGCGTAAGTTCAGTCAAATACTCTATAAAATCAGCTTTGGAATGCCTCCAGGTAAAATAGGTGTAGGACTGTGTAAAACCTGCTTTTGCAAGCCCCTCCATGATCCTTGGGCGGGAAAATGCTTCAGACAAAAAGATGGCCTGGTCGTTGTGGCTCTTAACCTCTTCAATAAGTGCCTTCCAAAAATGAAAGGGCTTGGTATGTGGATTATCGACGCGGAATACCGTAATTCCCTGATCTACCCAGTACTTCGCCAATCCGATGAGTTCGTGCCAAAGTTTTTCGTGGTCCTCTGACTCAAAATAAATTGGTAAGATGTCCTGGTATTTTTTAGGTGGGTTTTCAGCATACTGAACCGTACCATCTGATCGCCACTTGAACCAGGATGGGTGCTCCTTTACATAAGGGTGGTCTGGAGCACACTGCAACGCAAAATCCATGGCTACCTCAATGCCAAGCTTCCGAGCAGCCTTAATCAGACGTTTGTAGTCTTCTAGTTTTCCTAGCTCGGGATGGATGCTCCTATGCCCACCGTGCTGTGATCCGATGGCCCAGGGAGAGCCTGCGTCTCCTTCTTTTGCCTCGGTAGTATTGTTTTTTCCTTTTCGATTGAGCTCACCTACCGGGTGGACTGGGGGGAAATACAGCGTATCAAATCCCATCTCTGCAATTCGAGGTAAACGCTTTTCACAATCCTTAAAAGTTCCGTGTATTCCATCCTTGTCGGAGGCTGATCTGGGAAAGAATTCGTACCAGGTACTGAACACTGCTTTCTCACGGTCGGCGTACATTTTTAAGTTAAGGTCGAATTCACTTTTGAATCTTTTTTCCGGATAAGTGCGAAAAAGTGCCTCAACTTCCGGTTTCTTGAAAACGGTGAGACGCTTCTTGGCGTATTTGCCGTTGATTGCTTCCAAACAACCCGTTACCAGTTTGGTCTGACTTGCGTCTAGTTTCTTCCTTTTGAGTGAGGTAAAGAATCCTTTCCCATCTTTTAACTCGACACTGACATTTTGGTCGTCTTCTATTTTTTTGACCAAGCCATGATGCCATGTTAGTGCATAGTCGATCCAGGCTTCAATCTTATACTCATAATACCCTTGGGTTTCCGGAGTGAATTGGGCTGTCCAGAGGTCGTTACCCATGGGTTTAAAGGGTGCCTCTTTCCACGTCTTGGCTCCTTCTTTTCGAAACAAAAGATGGGCATTTATGAGGTCGTGTCCATCTGCAAAAATGTCGGCGTCTACCAAAAAAGGGTCGCCTTCAATTCCTTTGGCAATGTACTGTCCACCTTCAATATTTGGCTTGACGTTTTCAATGATAACTCTGCTCTGCGGTTGCATAAACAAGAATTTGGATTAAGTTGGGTCTGGCAAGATAAACCAAATTGAGCATCATCAAAAACAAGCAATTTTCGCAATCGATTTCGACTTGAACTTCAAATTAATGAAGCGAGTTTTTTGCAGTTTTGGAAAGGAAATCCCATAAAATGACACCGATAGTTACCGAGATGTTTAATGAATGTTTGCTTCCAAATTGAGGTATTTCTAATACAGCATCTGCGGACTGAATCACTTGATCATTTACCCCAAAGACCTCATTGCCAAAAACAAAAGCATAGTTCCTATTTGTTTCGATCACGAAATCGAGGAGTGAGGTGCTTTCATCTGCTTGCTCCACGGCTACAATGTGCCAATCACTTTGCTTCAGTTGCAGGACACACTGGTCAATGGTCTCAAAGTATTCCCACTCAACTGTATCCTGAGCTCCTAATGCTGTTTTATTGATCTCCCGATGGGGCGGGGTAGCGGTAATTCCGCACAGACAAATCTTTGCAATTCTAAACGCATCGGAGGTTCGAAATGCGGATCCGACATTCATTGCGCTGCGCACATCATCGAGTACTAAAATCACAGGGGTCTTCTCGGCTTTTTTAAATTCATCAGCCGAGAGGCGGTTGAGTTCCTCATTCTTTATTTTCCTCATTTGTAATTCCTAATATTGCAACGGATCAAATTTAGTCCCATCACATTTCATGGCAGGAAGCAAAGCAGGTAAGGAAACACCATTGATGAAGCAGTACAACCAGATCAAAAGCAGGTATCCTGGTGCGCTGTTGCTTTTTCGTGTTGGGGATTTTTATGAGACGTTTGGAGAGGATGCAGTAAAAGCAAGTAAGACACTGGACATTGTTTTAACCAAAAGAGCCAATGGCGCTGCCTCCGAAATGGAATTGGCAGGGTTCCCCCATCACGCAATGGACTCCTACCTTCCAAAGTTGGTCAGAGCGGGTTATCGTGTTGCCATTTGCGACCAATTGGAAGATCCAAAAAGTGTAAAAGGTATTGTCAAGCGAGGCGTTACCGAATTGGTTACCCCAGGTTTATCGCTCAATGATCATGTCTTGGATCAGCGTAAAAACAATTTTCTAGCTTCCGTTTTCGTGGAAAAAGACCAGGGCGGCGTCGCCTTTCTCGATCTATCCACCGGAGAGTTTTTGGTGTCCACGGGGACATTGGATTATCTGGATAAGTTGATCAGAGGCTTCCAGCCATCAGAGATTATCTACCCTAAAGCAAAAAGGGAATGGTACCAAGAAAGGTACGGAACGCATTATTCTTCATTTGCCCTGGAGGAGTGGATATTCAGTCAAGAGTACGGGTATGACAAGTTGATTCAACACTTCAAAGTCTCCAACTTAAAAGGATTTGGGATTGAAGAAATGACCCACGGTATTCTTGCTGCCGGTGCGATCTTGTACTACCTCGACGAGACGGAGCACAAAGAAACCACTCATATTCAGGCCATTTCAAGGATCGACGAAAACAAGTATGTCTGGCTAGATCGATTTACCATTCGCAATCTGGAATTGATTCAATCTGCCCAGCCTGA
This sequence comes from uncultured Roseivirgaceae bacterium, assembly GCA_964593185.1. Classification (GTDB taxonomy): domain Bacteria; phylum Bacteroidota; class Bacteroidia; order Cytophagales; family Cyclobacteriaceae; genus Ekhidna. The sequence continues at coordinate 1,874 of CAZQJU010000042.1, read as the reverse complement.
CGGTGTCTCGTTGCTGGATACGCTCAATCAAACGATTACGCCCATGGGTGGTCGATTGTTGCGAAAATGGATGGTGTTGCCCTTGAAGAGCAAAGATGAAATTGATCAGCGCCTTGACGTGGTGGAAAAGTTGCTGGACGAAGAGGAATTATTGGATAACCTGTGTGAGCAACTGCAAGGGATAGGCGATCTGGAAAGGTTGGTAGGCAAAGTTGCTACAGCACGAGTCAACCCAAGAGAGCTTCTGCAACTCAAAAAGAGCCTACTAAAAATACCTCACCTGTTAGAAGGAATCAAAGAGAAAGCACAATTTGACCATTTTAAGGACCTGCTTGATCCTTGTGAGCAGCTTGCGGAGAAACTGGCAGCTGAATTGAAAGAAGACGCTCCGATGCAATTGCATCAAGGGGGTGTGATTGCAGAAGGTGTCAGCCCTGAGCTAGATGAGTACCGAAGTATCTCTACTTCCGGTAAAGACTTCCTCTCTGGAATCAGAGATCGGGAGGTGGAAAGAACAGGGATCAGCTCGCTTAAGATTGCGTACAATAAAGTGTTTGGTTATTACCTGGAGGTGTCCAATGCACATAAAGACAAGGTGCCTCAAGAGTGGATTCGCAAGCAGACATTGGTCAACGCAGAGAGGTACATTACGGAAGAGCTTAAGCAATATGAGGAAAAGATTCTAGGGGCGGAAAGTCATATCCAGCAGATAGAACAGCGACTTTTTCAGGAGATTGTCTCATTTGCCCATACCTATATTGAAGCAGTGCAGCAAAATGCAAGGGTTATCGCACAGCTCGATTGCCTTGCTTGTTTTTCTTCTCTTGCCAAGGCCAACAACTATGCCCGGCCCAGCATTTCGGAAGACACCGTTTTGGATATTAAGCAGGGTAGACATCCTGTGATTGAGAAGCATCTGCCTGAAGGTGAGGAGTATGTGTCGAATGATGTCTTTCTGGACAATGAATCACAGCAGGTCATGATCATTACCGGTCCTAACATGGCAGGAAAGTCCGCGTTATTGAGGCAAACTGCGCTAATCACCTTGATGGCACAGATGGGTTCTTTTGTTCCGGCGGGGTATGCTAAAATCGGGTTGGTAGACAAGGTATTTACCCGGGTAGGCGCTTCTGATAACCTGTCTCGAGGCGAATCTACTTTTATGGTGGAGATGACTGAAACCGCCAGTATTCTCAACAATTTGAGCGATCGTTCGCTGGTGCTTATGGATGAAATTGGGAGGGGAACAAGCACCTATGATGGGATCTCCATTGCCTGGTCGATTGTGGAACATTTGCACAATCATCCAAAATCAAGAGCAAAAACACTTTTTGCGACTCATTATCATGAGCTCAATGAATTGACCAAAGATCTTCCCAGAGTGAAGAATTTCAATGTGTCAGTCAAGGAGCTTGAAAACAAGGTGCTCTTCATGCGAAAGCTTGTGCCAGGGGGTACAGAACATAGTTTTGGGATTCATGTGGCTAAAATGGCAGGGATGCCCACGGAAATTGTGGTGCGGGCCAATGAGATTTTGAAACACTTAGAAAAGGAAAAGCTCTCTGATTCCGAAAAGGAGAAATTGGCGGCAATGCCCACGCAGCAATTTCAAATGAATCTTTTTGAGGCAGATCCAAGAATGGAGCGAATGCTGGACATTCTAAGAAAGACGGATGTTAACGCTACCTCGCCCGTTGAGGCTTTATTGAAATTGAACGAGTTGAAAGAAATTCTGAAAGGAAATCAGGAGTAGGTGGAGATATCTCTTTTGATGGTATCCGCTTCGGTGATGATTTCATCAACGTAGTTGAGCTTTAGTCTCAGCGCGATTTCTTTTTTATTCTCCAAGACACGGGTAAGGTGACCTTTTACCT